>DATEGL010000262.1:0-4160 GCA_035280145.1 Candidatus Dormiibacterota bacterium
GGAAGTCGGCCGGTAGTGGTCAGGCCGCCGACCATGAAGAACAGTGGGATGTGGACGAACCCAAAGCACGGCGCTACGGCGAGGCTTGCCCAGACGGGCCCGATTCGCTTCTGAAGCCGAGAGGTCATGAACGCGGCCCAGGCGCCTTCCTCCCAGATGTTGGCGACAAGCGCGGTGGGGATCAACATCGCGAAATACAGGCCCGGAAACCTGGCGATGTTAGACGCGACCGGACCAAGCACCGCCATGCCTTGAGTCAGGAGCCCTGCAGCCAGGAGCACGAGTGGCGGTCCGAAGACGGCCGCCAGATACCACTGGGGGCCGACCCGGAAATGGACATAGCGGCCTCGCAGGGCGCGCGCGCCTGCCTGGCCATCGGCCAGACGCGTCGTCAGAAACGGGAGGGCCAGCAGGCCCAGGGGCGCTATCAGGAGCAGGGGGATCTGATACGGGATGTCAAGCGCCGGGATCACGCCAAAGCCCGACTTGCCAAGGAGTGCCGGCGTGAAGATGATCCACTCCAGCGGATACAACACGAGGAGGAAAGCGGCCACCGGATGGCCCGCGATCCATCTTTTGGCCCGAGCCCACGGTGAAGACTGTTCTTGATCGCTCATCTCGTTACCTGCCTCGGTTTGATGCCGCGAGCATCGCCTGTTTGTGCCGAGGCGCGAAGTGCCCGGAGTCAGGAAGTGACCGTGACCGCAGTCACGGTTTTTATCGGCCCGCAGTCACTTGGCTAGAACAGCGGTGAGCGGTACTCTCGTTTCCGATGGGCTGGCTCGAGAAATACGGAAAGTACCTTGCGCTGGGCATGCTGTCTCTGGTCTGGCCGGCGGTCGACACCTACGATCAGGGAGGACTGGTCGGCATTCGGCTGCCGCTGGCTGCCGGAGCTGTGGTCGCCTACTCGGTGATCTACGGTTGGTACTGCGTGTCCGGATACCGGATCCGAGATCCCAGGGTCGTTATAACGGACGCGGCTGTGCTGACTTTGCTGGCCCTTGCGCTCGATCACCTCACTGGCGCTGCGGCGAACAACTACTTTCTGATCCCGCTCTTGGTTGTGGGGTTCGGCCTCAGGCCACGACCTGCCATGATCGCGATTGGTGCGATCGGAGCCATCAACCTGCTTGACCAGCTGCTTCTTCTGAAAGCACCCGTAGCCGAGGTTGTCCTGCAATCGGTGCTGATCATTCCAGCGATTGCGATCTTTGGTTTCGGCGCGATGGGATTCCGTTACCTGCTCACGACGTTGTCGCAGTTGCGCGCAGCAAGGGTTGAGATAGCGCAGCACGCCGCCGACCAGGAACGAACCCGCATCGCCCGGGATCTTCACGATCTGCTCGGTCACAGCCTGTCCGTCATCACCCTCAAAGGCGAGCTTGCGACACGGCTTCTTCCCGAAGGCGCCTCCGGCGCAGATGAGGTGCGGGACATGCTCAGCCTCAGCCGCGAGGCCTTGCAGCAGGTGCGGCAAGTGGTCTCCGGTTACCGCCAGCCGACGCTGGCCAACGAGCTCATGGCGGCGAAGGTCGCCCTCCAGGCTGCGTCGATCGTCTTCGACGTCACGCAGAACATTGGCGCCCTCGATCGTGAGTCTGAGGCAGTCCTGGGCTGGGTCATTCGCGAAGCAACGACCAACGTGGTCCGGCATTCGGGAGCCAAGCACTGCTCAATCAACCTGGGCCGCGACGATGGGTGGTTGCATATCGAGGTCGTCAACGATGGTTGGCGTGTGCCTGAGGCGCCACCCGGCAACGGCCTGCGCGGACTCGAGGAGCGTCTGGCGGCGGTCGGCGGAAACATGGAGGCATCTGCTCTGCCCACGGCCGGCTTTCGCCTGCAAGCCACGCTGCCAACCCATACTCCGTCGAGAAAGGTCGAATCGGACATCGAGGTGACGCCATGATCCGGGTCCTCATCGCCGAAGACCAGGCGATGGTGCGGGGAGCGTTGCGCGCGCTGCTGGCCATGGAGGGAGATATCCAGGTGGTGGGCGAGGCGGCGCGGGCGGACGAGCTGCTTCCAGTGGCCATTTCCTCCAAACCCGATGTGGCTCTGGTTGACATCGAAATGCCTGGCGGCGACGGGATCACGGCCGCGGCAGCGCTGCACGAAAAGGTGCCGCATTGCCGGAGTCTCATCCTGACCACGTTCGGCAAGCCTGGCTTCTTGCGACGGGCGATGGCCACGGGCGCATTCGGATTTCTGCTCAAGGACGCGCCTCCGGAGCAGCTTGCGCACGCCATCCGCCGCACAGCGCAGGGCGAGCGAGTGATCGATCCCGGTCTCGCAGCATCGGCGCTGAGTGAGGGCGTCAGCCCGCTGACCGAACGAGAACGTCAGGTTCTCGCAGCAACCGACCGCGGCGCAGACATCGATGAGATCGCCAGGACTCTTTTTCTTTCGCGCGGAACCGTCCGCAACCACCTGTCCAATGCGATCCAGAAGTTGAACGCACACAGCCGTTCCGAGGCGGCGAGACTGGCGGAAGCCAAGGGATGGCTGTGAAAGGCGGGAAGCAGGAGTGATCTCTGTCCGGCCGTAACTGGCCATCCGCGCGCCCGTTTCGACTTCTGTGGGCTGGCGGTCGTGCGCGTAAGGATGATCCTGCCGGCCCTGACTGAAGCGACGAGCCCCTTCTTCCGACCGATCAAGTACTCCTTGTTTCCGCCTCTCGGTCTCGCCACGCTCGCCGCCTACCTGGACCCTGACGACAACGTGGTCATCTCAGATGAACACGTCGAGAAGCTCAACTTCGATGACTCACCAGACCTTGTCGCGATCCAGGTCTACATCACCTCGGCGAGGCGGGCATACGCGATCGCTGATCGGTATCGCGAGCGAGGCTGTTACGTCGCTCTAGGCGGGCTGCACGTGACCTCACTGCCAGATGAGGCTGCAGCCCATGCGGACACGATTTTCCTGGGACCGGGAGACGACACCTGGCCCCAGTTCCTCGGAGATTTCCGCGCCGGCAATCCCAGTCGCCGATACGTCTCGAAACAACGGACCTTGTTGGGCGTTCCGCCGATACGTCGCGACTTGATCAAACGACACCTGTACCTTGTGCCCAACTCCATCGTCGTCTCACGAGGTTGCCCGCATGTCTGCGACTTCTGTTACAAAGTCGCCTTCTTCAAAGGCGGCAAGCAGTTCTACACCCAGGCGGTCGACGCGGCATTGGCCGAGATTGAGCGCCTCCCTGGTCGCCATCTCTACTTCCTGGACGATCACCTCTTCGGCAGCCCGCCGTTTGCGGAAGCGCTTTTCGATGGCATGCGTGGAATGAACCGCCTGTGGCAAGCGGCCGGGACCGTCAAGTCCGTTCTGGAACAGCCTCGAGTCCTGGAAAAGGCCGTGGCTTGCGGACTGCGCAGCCTCTTCGTCGGTTTTGAGACAGTGAACAGCGACAACCTGCTGGATCAGCGCAAGTATCAGAACGTCGGGCGTGACTACGCTGCCGCAATCGAGCGCCTTCATGACCTAGGTGTGATGGTCAACGGCAGCTTTGTGTTCGGTATGGATCACGATGGTCCTGACGTCTTCGAACGAACCGTCGATTGGGCGATCGAGCATGGGATCGAGACCGCAACTTTTCACATCCTCACGCCATACCCCGACACTGCTCTGCACAGTCGAATGGAGGCGGAAGGTCGCGTACTACACAGAGACTGGGATCTTTACGACACGCGCCACGTCGTCTTCAAACCGGCTCGCCTCACGCCGGCCGAGCTGGAAAGCGGCTATTGGCGGGCGTACCGGGATTTCTATCGGTGGGGTTCGATTTTTCGGGGCGCGGCGACAAACCCGGACCTCAGGGGTCGAATCAGGCACATCGCCTATGCCGGCGGCTGGAAGAAGTTCGAAGCGCTATGGGATGTCGCGATCAGAAGTCGCCAGGTGTTGCACGCACTGCCATTTCTCGAGGCGATCCTGGCTGCCGGTCGGAATCGGTCTGCCGACCGCCCCCAAGAGGTTGAGAGCGATACTCCGGTACAATGCGTGCGACGCAGCGTGCGTCGCCCGCTCGGGTCCTCTCTTCCTGTCACAACACAGAGTCCTGTAGCTCGCGGCAAATAAGAAGAAAGAGAGAGGCACCCTGGAGCTTCGTTGCAAACATTCGCCGAAGCCGGCGTCAGCACGCGCGTTTTGGC
>DATEGL010000263.1:0-10610 GCA_035280145.1 Candidatus Dormiibacterota bacterium
GATGGTGTTCATCGCCACGAAACGCTTCATGCGGTCCGGGAAACGCGCGGCGACGACCGCGCCCATCGGGCCGCCCCAGTCCTGCATCACGAGAGTGATGTCGCGTAGGTCGAGCTCTTCGATCAGCGCGCAGAGATTTTCCGCGTGGCGCCCGAGTGTGTACTCGGCGACCTGCGGAGTCTCGGACTTGCCGAAGCCCATATGGTCGGGAGCGATGACGCGAAAGTGCCGGGCGAGTGAGGGAATGAAGTTGCGGTAGAGGTACGACCACGTCGGCTCGCCGTGCAGAAGGATGATCGGCTGCCCCGACCCCTCGTCCACGTAGTGCATTCGGAACCCAGGCGCGGATGTGAAATGCGCTGGAAAAGGGAAGGTGCCGTCGAAGGTCTCGCCCGCCGCGATGCCGCCCAAGGCCGGTTACGAAAAAGGTGCTACCGGTCGGTCCTGCAAAACGCCATCAACATACAGGTCGGAGTCCAGTGCTATCTGACCGGGCCGCTCCCTGGCGACGACGGGCCGCGCCAAAGGCACCGAGCCGCTAGGCGGGGTTAGCCTCCGTCACCAGGACCGTCTTGCCGGTGGTCCGACCCGCCGCGACGTCGGCAAGCGCCTGCGCCGCCTGCTCGAGGGGCACCTTGCGCGACACGTAGGGCGCGATGCGGCCGGCGTCGTACAGCCTCCACAGCTCGGCGGTGCATTCTGCAACGAGGTCTGGCTTCCGCTCCAGGTAAAGGTTCCAGTGGAGGCCCACCACCGAATAGTTCTTGACGAGCACGTGGTTGGCGCGCGCCTGCGGGATCTCGCCTGACGTGAAACCGACGACCACGAGGCGTCCTTCGAAAGCGATGCATTTCGTCGAGCGCTCGTAAGCTTCACCGCCGACCGGATCGAAAACCACGTCGGCGCCATGACCTTGCGTGAATTCCCTCACCGCCTGGACGAGGTCCTGCTCGTGACGCTCGATTACGAGGTCGGCGCCAAGGCGCCGGCACACTTCGGCCTTCTCCGGTGATCCGACCGAAGCGATGACGATCGCGCCGGCCGCCTTTCCGAGCTGAAGGGCAGCGGTGCCGACGCCACCTGCCGCGGCGTGGACGAGCAGGAAGTCGCCCGCCTGCAGGTGGGCGCGCCGGTGCAGGCCGAACCAGCCCGTCTGGTAGTTGATGTAGAAGGCCGCCGCTTCCTCGAACGACATCGAGACCGGGATCTTCAAGGTGTCCTGGGGGCGGGTGTGCGCCACCTCCGCATAACCGCCTCCGTTGATGCCGCTCCACCGGACCTGTGCAAGCACCCGGTCGCCGGGCACGAATCCGCTCTCAGCGGGGGCTGCGACGACAGTGCCCGCGACCTCGGCGCCAGGGACGAAGGGAAGCTCGGGCTTCTGCTGATAGGTCCCGGCGACGACGAGCGAATCGAAGAAGTTGACGGCCGATGCCTGCACGGCGACTCGCACCGCCCCCGGCGGCACAGGGCCG
Organism: Candidatus Dormiibacterota bacterium; assembly: GCA_035280145.1. Taxonomy (GTDB): domain Bacteria; phylum Chloroflexota; class Dormibacteria; order Dormibacterales; family Dormibacteraceae; genus 40CM-4-65-16. The sequence goes on from DATEGL010000263.1 coordinate 1,476, forward strand.
TCGGGAAGGTCTTCGAAGCTCATCGACTCGGGCGGCCCGTTGCGCCGCACGACCCAGGCCTTCACGCGCAAATCATCGCGCCGGCGGGGGCATCACGTGATGCCCCCGGTATGGCCGTTAGTGGATGGCGATCTGGGCGGTAAGCACTGCGTCTTGCGCCGGATTCATCTGCACTGACTGGGGAGCCGATGGCACCGCGTTCAGGTTCCCCGCCGCGGCGACGTAGCTGAACCCATCATTCGAGGTGGCCATCGTCGCGAACCGAGCCGGCCACGCAGGATATGCCGCGCTGGACTGCCAGCCGATCAGCAGAAGGCTTGCGCCAGTGGCGCCGGTCACGGCGCCGCAACTCGCCTGAGACACATTTCCGACTCCATCGTTGTCGAACGCTCCTATCGCGGACGCCCCGAGGATCGGGGTGGCCGAGGTGCCGGTGAAGTCGAGCATGACCATCCCTCCGTCAGCCCAGCGCGAATGGGTGAAGGAATAGCTGTTCGGCTCGTTGCGAGACGCAACTTTCCACCACCACCACAGATCCTGGCCGTCGAGCTGGCCACCGCCGCCGGCGGTCCAGCCTGAGGGCGCGGTCCATGCCGTGTTGTCCTGGTTCGCCGCCTCGGCCACCACTAGGAGGTCGCCGGTGTGATAGGTCCCAGGGACCTTGATCCTCACCGCAGATCCCCCGCCTTGCTCGAAGGAGGTCGCGGTTCGGCCAGCGAACTTCACAGTGGTCGGAGACGGCGGGACGACAGGTGTGGGTGAGGTGGAAGGAGTCGGTGAAGGCGACGGCGCGCTCGATGGCGTCGCGCTCGGTGAGGGTGATGGTGATTGCGATGGTGATGGGCTCGCCGCCGGAGTCGGGCTGGGCGGGCTGGGCGTGCTGGACGGGCTGGGCGACGGCGCGGGAGTTGGCGCGGCCGGCGGGCTGGATGAGGGAGACGGGCTCGGCGATGGTGCTGGATTCGGTGCCGGCGCAGGCGTCGGCAGCGAGGCGGCCAGGCTGATGAGGTGGTCGTGGACGTACTGGCCGTACTGCGCGCCGCCAGGGGTGGTCGTGTTGACGGTTCCTGTGTAGTCCGCGATCAATGCATCGCAGTTTCCCCACGTGTCCCAGGTCCAGGCAATGTACCCCGAGATGTTCTGGTCGGCCCACGGGAGCAAGACCTTCATGTTGTTCGCGGTGCACTCCGAGTCGTCGTACGTCTCGCCGGTCTCGCCCCAGATGACTGGGAACGACCGCGCGAGAGTGCCGTACTGCGTTGGCAGGCACGCACCATTCGACTGAGCGCCGCATGTGTTGTTTCCGTAAACGTGGGCTTCGGCGATCAGCTGGTTGTCAGCGTCAAGTGGGTGCGACGCAAGCCAGCTCGAGCCAGATCCGTTGCAGTCGTTCGCGTAGTCGATGCACGGAATGGAGATGATTCCGTGATATCCAGCGGCGCGCATGAGGGTCACCGCCTGCTGCATCGTCGCCGTCAGATATCCGGTGTTTTTGGGTCCATATGTCGCCTCGTTCGAACATGCGACCTGCATGAAGCACGTCCAGTCCGTGATCGTCTCGCCCCACGGCGCCAGGATCACGCCCTGGTCGCCGGCAAACGTCTGGGCCATCGAGGTCCACATGGCCGGCGAGTGATCGGCGTCAGGTCCGCCGGGCTGGTATGTCGCCTGGTTGGAGCCAGGGGCGCCCCAGATGAGCGCCACCTCTGCATAGATGCCGTTCTGATTGAGGAGGTCCGTGTAGGTCTTGATCGCACTTATGTAGCTCTGGCCGTAATCGACCGATGGCAGCGATCCTTGGTTTATCCCCAACCAGCAATCCTCGTTGAGTGGAACACGCACCACGTTGACGCCCCAGGACTTGATTGCAGCAACCGATGCTGCGTCGCTCGGACCATCGAAGATTCCCCAGCCCTGGATGCACGCGTACTCAGAGCCGGATCGATTCACCCCCCGCAGCTTGACGAGCTGTCCGGTCCCGGCATCAACGACCTGATTCCCGCTGACGCGAAGTCCACCAACGGTTCCGTTGGCAGCGCGCAAGCCGGGGATCGAAACGGCGGCATTGCCTGCGACAGCGAGGCACATGAGTGCAACGACGCAGGGCAGAGCGACCCTCATGACACGGATTCGCTTCCGAGGTCGACCCCTTCCTGGAATCTGCAGCCTAGATTCCGTGCCGCCTACAACGAGCGCTGTGTGCCCTACTTGCGAATTTCGCGTTGCGAAAGATCGTTCACGCCGCGCACTTAAGTCTTGATCGTCGTTTCGAATTGCGAAAAGTGAAGAGGCTCGCATGACTGTCCCCTCGCGTTGATTCGTTCTGCATCGCGTCTCTAAACCCCGCGGAGCCGCGCCGAAAACCGATGGATCAGTCGCGAGCGCATGCCACAACTTCGAGGGCTAGCGCATTCGAGACTTCGCGCGCACCATAAGAGTCACCGCGCTTCAGAAGAAGGGAAACGTTCCCTTGACTTTGACGGCCTAGTGCTTTATGGAGACGTATCTCGCGATGAGCGCTGCAGCTTCGGCCAGCGATCGCGCTCCAAGTTTTTCTTTGGCAACGGTCAGGCTGTTGCTGATCGTCTTCGGAGAACGCCGCAGCCTGTCAGCAATCTCCCTCCGATGCAGGCCGGAGGCGAAGAGATTCATAGTGTTTTTCTCGAATGGGGTGAGGTCGACCACCAGGCGACGCCTGGTGTGCTCGACCTCCGCAGCCTCGGGATCAGCCCGACCAGCATTCACCCCGAACGTCGTGTTTACCGCCATCGGGAGCTTCTGGAACATAACGAGCGCCTCGTTCGGATGTCAATCACCGACGATATTCACAAACGTTCACGGTCACGACAAACTTGCGACATGGGGACGCGTCGGCCCTCAAATGTCACGAAACGGGCACTCCCTGTCCCATTGTCGTGGTGCACTTGCAGGGCTACGGTTACCCGACAACATGGAAGAGCGACGTGAGGCCCAGCGCCGGAGTGGTGGCGACCGCCGAGCCGGCGACCGGCGATCGGCCGCTGAACGACGGCAGAAGATCGCGCCGATCACAGCCGAGCAGCGGACGGTGGGCCGCCGGTTCTTGATGCGCCGGCAGGACGACGAGCGCCGCCGGTTCGGTGATCGCAGGCGCGACGACTCCGGGCTGGTCTGGTAAAGCGAGGAGTTAATACCTCCGTCGCGTCCGAAATTGACCGACGGCGCGAGATCGAGATTTGACAAGGCTCCCGGGCGGCCACACGATCTCCTGAAGGCTGGCCCTGTGCGCCGAAGGCGCACTTCATAGTCGCGAAAGGAGGAGCTCTATGAAACTGACCTGGGCAATCCGGTTGTTGGCAGCTCTGGGGGCGGTGGGACTCACGATCACCGTCGTCAATGCAAATGACGGCGCCATGACCTTCAGAGCCACGATGTCAGGCTTCCACGAGGTGGCGCCCATTCTGACTAACGGATCAGGCACCTTCCACGCCACCATCAAGGGAAACTCGATGACTTACACGGAAACCTTCTCCGACCTCTCGGCTCCTGTCACGCAGTCCCACATCCACTTCGCAGAGAAGGGTGTGAACGGCTCGGTTTTCGTGTTCCTGTGCAGCAACGTGGGCGGCCCGGCGGGCACGCCGGCGTGTCCGGCAGGCGGCGGCACGGTGACGAGGACAGTGACGGCGGGTGACGTCCTGGGCGTCGCGAATCAGAACATACCGGCCGGCGATTTTGCTGCCCTGCTGCGCATCCTGCGTTCGGGCGATGCGTACGTGAACGTCCACACGATGAAGTTTCCGGCCGGCGAGATCCGCGGCCAGGTCCGAATCGGGGACGATTAGTCGGAGCGATAGCGACCGGTAGCGATCATCCGCGCGACCGCGGCGAGGCTGTGGTCGCGCGGACCACCAACAAACAGGTGGCGCATCATCTCCACATGGGGGCTGGATGATTCGCAACCTGATCGGATCGGTGTGGCGTGAGCCCACCAATGGAACTCCATCTCTGCCCATCTTCAACCCCGCAACCGGCGAGGTGATCGATGACGTGCCGCTGTCGCGCGAACCAGACGTTGACGCAGCGGTGCAGGCCGCCGCCGAAGCCTTCCCGGCATGGTCGCGGACCCCGGTCCTCGAGCGCGTGCGCCTGATGTTTCGATTCAAAGCGGTGCTCGAGGAGCACGTGGAGGAGCTCGCCGCGATCGTCACCCGTCATCACGGCAAGACCCTGGACGAGTCTCGCGGCGAAGTCCGGCGGGGCATCGAGGTCGTGGACTTCGCGTGCGGCGCACCGACGCTGCTGCAGGGACGCACGCTGCGCGACGTCTCGGCCGGAGTCGACCAGGACCTGTATCGCTATCCGCTCGGCGTATGCGCCGGCATCCCGCCTTTCAACTTCCCGGTGATGATCCCGTTGTGGATGTTCCCGCTCGCGGTGGTCGCGGGCAACACATTTGTGTTTAAGCCTTCCGAACGCACACCGCTCGGCGCCCAGCGGCTGGCGGAGCTTTTCCTGGAAGCCGGCTTTCCTCCCGGCGTGCTCAACCTCGTGCACGGCGCCAGAGAGGCGGTGGACACGCTGCTCGCCCATCCGCAAGTTGCCGCGATCTCGTTTGTCGGCTCAGCCCCCGTTGCCCGGCACGTGTATCAGTCGGCCGCCGCGCACGGCAAGCGGGTCCAGGCGCTGGGCGGGGCGAAGAATCACATCGTCGTCATGCCCGACGCTGATCCAGAGCTGGCCGTGCCGGCCATCCTCAACTCTGCGTTCGGCAACGCCGGCGAGCGCTGCCTCGCCGGCTCGGTGGCCGTGACGGTGGGAAAGGCCGATCGCTTGCTGGATCCGCTGGCCGAGGCAGCCGGCAAGCTGGTCGTAGGACCTGGAGACCAACCGGGCGTCCAGGTCGGACCGCTGATCCGCGCGGACCATCGGGACAGGGTGGCCGGTTACGTCGACAAAGGGGTGGCCGAAGGTGCGGAGCTGGTGGTTGATGGGCGCCGCGAGATGTCCCGGCCCGGGTTCTTCCTCGGGCCGACCATTCTCGATCGCGTCACCGCTGACATGGCGGTTGGGCACGAAGAGATCTTTGGACCGGTGCTTTCGGTCGCTCGTGCAGCCAACCTTGACGAAGCCATCGCACAGGCCAACCGGATGGCGCTCGGCAACATGGCCACGATCTTCACCCAGTCGGGCCGCGCCGGCCGCGAGTTTCGAGAGCGCGTGGAGGCCGGCATGACAGGCATCAACGTGCCCATCGCGCAGCCTTTTGCCTTCTTCCCGTTCAGCGGCTGGAAGGGCTCGTTCTTCGGCGACCTCCATGTCCACGGCACGGACGGGATCGAGTTCTACACGCGCAAGAAAGTTGTCGTCACGAGGTGGTGACGGACGACGGCAGAGGCGTTCAGCCAGCGCACGCAACCGTCATCGGTAACAATTCTGTTACCGTAACCGAATTGCTACCTATGAGGAGGGCTTAGGGTGAAGTACTACGACGCCAAGTCGACCATCAATGCCAGTCCGCAAAAAGTCTGGGACGTCCTCACGGCCGGCGAGAAGTTTCCAGAGTGGGACTCCGGCATCGAGCGCTTCGAAGGCAGGATCGCTCCAGGCGCCACCGTGAAGCTGTATGTCAAGGTCAACCCAGGACGGGCCTTCCCGCTCAAGGTGACGGAGCTGACGCCGGCCCGACGCATGGTCTTCTCGGGCGGAATGCCACTCGGGCTGTTCAAAGGCGTCCGCACGTACACGCTCGAGCCGGACGGGACGGGCGGCACCAACTTCCACATGCGCGAGGAGTACACGGGTCCGCTCCTCGGCATGATCTGGAAGTCGATTCCCGACCTGGGCCCCTCCTTCCAGCAGTTCGCCAACGGGCTGAAAAAGCAGGCCGAGTCGAGCTGACTCAGCCTTTCGGCGGGCTGATGGAGCGCCACCTGACAAAGCGCGCCGGCTGGCGGAGCACGCCGGAATCGATCGTCGTCACCATCACCTCAGCGATGAGTCCGGAGTCCGGCGGCAGCTGAAACCACTCGCGCCGGCCGTCGTCGAAGGGAGCCCAGATCCGCTGCTCGGCAGGTGTGGCGTCGGTGACGAACCGCGCAAGCGGTTGGAGATCGACCCCGCTGATGGGGTAGGTCGTGCCCACGAGGCGCGGTTCGCTGTCATCGGTGGCAAGCACGAGACGGAGCGATGCGTTCGGCTCGGGGATGAATCCGCGCACCACGAAATCGCTCGTCGAGACGCGACGGATCTTTCTCCACCTGCGCGATTCCGGCTTCGGATATGGCTCGTCGAGCTTCGCCACCGCGCCTTCGATGCCGGCGATCGATAGCTCCTCGTCGAGCCACGTCGCGGCCGCCTCGAGATCGGGCGTCTGGGTCATCAGCTGCAGCGACGATTCGCCCACGTGATCGACGACGCGCTCGAGGCGCCGGCGCCGGTGTGAGAGCAGCTCGCGGCGCAGGTCGTCTCCGCTGCGCAAGACGTCGAACGCGATGAACGCCACTGGCGACTCGCGGCCGATCGCGGCGAGACGCTGCTGCAGGGCGAGGAAGCTGACCCCCGCCGACGTCGGCATGACGATCTCACCGTCGAGCACCGTCGCGCGCGGCATCCTGCTTGCCAGGGCGATCAACTCTGGAAAGAACCTGCCCAGGTCCTTGTCGTTGCGGCTCCACAGCGAGCCTTTCCCACCCTCGCTGCTGACGAGCAGTCCCCTGTAGCCGTCCAACTTCGGCTCGTACAGCCATCCGGGACCGGTCGGGATCTCCTTCACCGACTGCAGGCGAGCGGGGACAAACACGATCTCAGAGCGACGCGCGAACCAGCCCGGCGCCCCGGACCATGTTGCGCAGCTTGGCCCTGGACGCCCACCGTGCGGTCTGCGACAGGCCGCAGTCGGGACTCACGCTGAGGCGCTCGGCGGGTACATGGCGCAGGCAGTCACGAACTCGGCGCTCGATCTCGTCGGGCGGCTCGAGGTAGTAGCTCTTCACGTCGACGACTCCGACACTGATGTCCATGACCCTGGCGATGTCTTCCACCAGCTCGAGCTCGGCGAACTCTCGACTTGCCATCTCGAGATGCACCTGGTCGACGTGCAGGCCCAGGAACTTCGGGAACATCGGCGCGTATCGACGTCGAGCGACAGCGCGGCCCTTGTAGTTGCCGAAGCAGAGGTGCGTGCCGAGGTAGCACTTGCCGCGCACGGGCTCGACCGTGCGGTTGAAGATGTCCACCAGCCAGTCCTGGTCCTCGCGATCGGCGTAGCAGCTCATCGACGGCTCGTCGACGGACACCGTCCTGCATCCCGCATCGACCAGGGCGACGAGCTCGCGACACACGATCGGGACCAACGCTTCGGTGACCGCATGCCGATCCGGGTACTGTCGGCCCGGAGCCAGGCGCCCGGCCAGCGTGTACGGACCCGGAACCGACGCCTTCAGCTGCGGTCCGCCCTCATGCGTTCCCGCCAGTCGCTGCAGCCGGTTGAATTCATCCACCGTGCCCAGCCCGTTCGGTGCGTCCAGCTCGCCGATGACAGTGTGCAGCGGCCGCTGGTCGTGGCCTGGCGGCCCGAAGCGCCGGTCGATCGACGTGCTGAGCTCGACGCCAACAAGAAAGGCGTAGAAGGACAGGTTGAAGTCGGCGCGGCTCTGCTCCCCGTCGGTGATCACGTCGAGGCCCGCTTCGATCTGGTCGTGGATGGCGACCGTGACCGCGTCGTCGATCATCTCGTCGCGGTCGCGCTGGCCAAACTGGGCCGCGTGGTCGAGGCCGAACTCGAACCAGCCGGGGATGGGATAGCTGCCGATCACGGTGGTCAGTAGAGGCGCGTGCGGCACGCTGGCAATATAGGCGGCCCGTCCGCCGAGGGGGAGATACTGGACAGGTGACAGACTCCAGTCACAACCCGATGGTTCTTCCGGCGGACCTGCCGGTCCCGGTCGACGATGGCGCCGCCGATCACATGCCCGGCTCGCGGGTGCCTGATATCGCGCTTCCAGCCACCGATGGCCGTGAGATTTCCCTGGCCGGCTTCGACCGACGGCGAGTGGTCGTGTACGCCTATCCGCGAACCGGCCGCCCCGGCGAGGGTCCGCTAGTCGAGGACTGGGACCAGATTCCTGGGGCGCGAGGGTGCACGCCTGAGACATGCGGGTTCAGGGACCACCACGCGGAGATCACAGCACTGGGTGCTGACGTGTTCGGCCTGTCTACCCAGGACACCGCGTACCAGCAAGAGCTCGTGGAGCGGCTGCACCTCCCGTTTGCGATCCTCTCTGACGTGCAGCTGCGGCTCACAAAAGCGTGGAGCCTGCCCACATTCGAAGCCGCGGGCCAGACGCTTTTGCGCCGCATCACGGTCGTCGTCCGCGACGGCGTCGCGGAACATGTCTGGTACCCGGTCTTCCCGCCCGACCGGCACGCGGACGAGGTACTCGAGTGGCTGCGCATTAATAAGGACGCGCGCGAACCGGCCGGCTGAATGCGAGGGCCGCGATGAAACGAATCGACGGGTTCGCCCACATCCTGCCGAGGCGGTATCTCGAGCGCCTCGAGCCGCACCTGGTGGAAACCATGCCGGCTCGCGAGGTCGCCTACCTCCGCGAGGGAGTTTTCCATTTCGACGATGCGCTCTCCGACCTCGATACCCGACTGCGACAGATCGAACGTTTTCCGGACTACACGCAGATCCTGGTCCTGGCGGTGCCGCCGATCGAGGAAACAGGGCCGCCATCCGTCGCGGCGGACTTCGCGCGCCTGGCGAACGAGGAGCTGGCCGAGCTGGTCCGCGCGCATCCGGACTGCTTCGCGGGTTTCGTTGCCGCGCTGCCACTCAACGACATCGACGCTTCGTTGCGGGAGATCGAGCGGGCGGTCAGTGACCTCGGCGCCCTCGGGGCGCAGGTGTACACCAACGTGCAGGGCGTGCCGCTCGACGACTCACGCTTTGACCCCATCTTCACCCGCCTCGAAGAGCTCGATCGCGGTGTGTGGTTGCATCCGACGCGAAACGCCGCCTGGCGCGATTACCCGACTGAAACCCTTTCGAACTATGGGCTCTGGTGGTCGCTGGGCTGGCCCTATGAAACCGCGGCCGCGCTGTCGCGCCTGGTGTACTCAGGCACGATGGAGCGCCATCCAAACCTGAAG
>DATEGL010000264.1:0-4000 GCA_035280145.1 Candidatus Dormiibacterota bacterium
CACCACGACGTCGTGCCTGCCGCCTGATTTCGTGTTGATCATCCCGGTCGCGCCGAGCTTGAGCGTGCCGTCGATTCGCGATTCGTTCATGTCCGGATTCCATTCCGGCCAGTGGTTGACGTCCGACCACACAGCCCAGACTTTGGCCGGCGACGCCGTAGTTTCCATTGACGCTTCCCTGTAGGCCATAGCGACTCAACCTTAAAGTTCAGGTCAATTGATGTAAAGCGGCGTTCTACTTGAGTGCCTCTCCACGCCGCATTGTTGTTTGGGGCCCTCAGCCTGGCGACTACCGGAAAAGCCTAATCAGTCGCCGACCGTCGCTTCAGGGGCTCGTATCCTCAGCAAACGCTAAGGAACCGTCCAGTTACCTTTTAGCTGGCGGGTCCAGGCTGAAGCACATGTCAGAGCAGATTCCCTCGGAACCAGAACTCGATTCCGCCAACCCCCCGGACCAGACGTTGCTGCCGGCCGAACCGCCGGCATGGATGCCGCCTCCCCCGGCACCGCCAAATCCCCAGGCGTCGCTGTGGAACCGCATCGCAGCGTTCGTCGTCCTCATCGCCGTGGTCGCGGCCGCCGCCGGGGCAGGCATCGGCTGGAGCATTGCGAGCGCGGTCAACCACCGCCAGGCCAGCCAGGCAACGATCTCGCCCGAAGCGCCCATCCAGCAAGCCCCGGGGACCGGCAACTCCTCAAACAACAGCAGCCTCTCTTCGATCGTCGCGAAGGTCAGCCCGGCGATCGTGGACATCAACACCACGCTCGGTAACGGCCAGGCGGCGGGCACCGGCATGATCGTCAGCTCGACTGGTGAGATCCTCACCAACAACCACGTCGTCAACGGCTCGACCAGCATCACGGTCACGGTGCAGGGCCGATCGCAGCGGTACACGGCGCACGTCGTCGGGGTCAACGCCTCCCAGGACGTCGCGGTGATTCAGATCGACGCGAGTGTTTCAGGCTTGCCGACGGTCACCTTCGCCAACTCGTCGTCCTTGAAGGTCGGCGACAGTGTCGTCGCCATCGGCAACGCGCTCGGCCGCGGCGGGGCACCGCACGCCACCTCGGGCCAGGTAACTGCATTGGACCAGACCATCACCGCCAGCACAGGCGGCAGCAACGCCGAAACGCTTGACGGCATGATTGAAAGCGACGCGCTCATATACGAGGGCGACTCGGGCGGAGCGCTCGTGAACAGCTCCGGGCAGGTCGTCGGGATGATCACGGCCGGCCAGGCGCAGGGCTTCCGCTCCTCGGCGTCGAACGTGGGCTACGCGATCGGCGCGAACATCGCGGTGCGGATTGCCAACCAGGTCCGCGCCCATGTCGAATCGTCCGACCTCACGTATGGACAGGTTGGCTACCTCGGCGTTTCAGTCAGATCCGCGGCCAACGGTGCGCTGGTCACCAGCGTGCAGCCTGGCTCGCCGGCGGAGGCGGCCGGCATCACCGCCGGATCGTTGATCACCAACCTCGGTGGGAGCACGGTGACCTCGTCGGACACTCTGGGCACGGCGGTGCGCGCCCACAAGTCGGGCGAGAGGGTCTCCGTGACTTGGACCAACAACAGCGGCTCGCACACCGCGAACGTGACTCTCGGCGGGGTCAACCCCTAAAGCCTCGATCACAAAACCGGCAGGCGCGGACGGTGCGGTCCGATGTGCTGGAGTAGTTAAGACAGCGGCCGTCGCGCTTCGGCCTGTATCCTTGTCGGGTTGTGCGGATAGTCGTCAAGGATCCTGAAGAGTTCGAACAGGCGCTGCGCGAGTTTCGGCGCAAGGTCCAGGAGCAGGGTCTGGTTCGCGAGATGAGACGGCGTTCGCACTACGTGCCGCCCGCTGAGGCTCGGAAGATCAAGAGCCTTCGCGCGCGCCGCCGCCGCACCCGCTAGGGGTTCCACCCCCACTCGGTATAATTCCAGGGTTCGGTGGCTATGGCGGAGGGGAGACACCCGTTCCCTTTCCGAACACGGAAGTTAAGCCCTCCAGCGCCGATGGTACTGCCGGGGTAACCCGGCGGGAGAGTAGGTCGTTGCCGAGCGTCTTTAAGTCCCGGCCTTTTTCGAGGTCCGGGACTTAAGTCTTTTCGAGCAATCCCAGCACCCGCTCCATCAGCAGTGCCGAGGCGGCTTCGTCATAGTCCGGTGTGCTGCTGTCCGCGAAGAGGTGCCGGTCTCCGGCGTAGAGGAACAGCTCCGCGCCCGGCACGAGAGCGGCGAGGTCAAGCGCCGCCGCCTCGTCCTCCTTGAACCACTGGTCGTCCTCCATCGCGTGGATCTGAAGCGCCGTGCCATCCTGCCACGGGCCAAACTCAGAAGCCGGCAGCGCGCTGTACATCAGCACCGCCGCCTTCGCGCCGGGACGTGTCTGCGCCAGCAGCTGAGCCGGCATGACTCCCATCGAGAAACCCGCGTAAACAATGCCTGCAGGCAGGCCTTCGGCGGATTGCCTGCCGCGCTCGAGGATGTTGTCGAACCCGATCTTTTTGGCGTTGCCGATGCCCTCGTTCAGACTGGTGAAGGTCCTGCCCTCATAGAGGTCGGGAGTGTGCACGGTATGTCCGGCCGCGTGCAGGTCGTCGGCGAATTTTCGAACTCCGGGGGTCAACCCCAGCGCGTGGTGAAACAGCAAGACCTCAGCCATGGCGTCAGAGCGCGGGTTCAGGCTCGGCGACGCTCTCCGCGCGGAGCCTCGGCAGCAGCACGTAGCAGCGAAGACTGAGGAGCGCAAGCAGGCCTACAAGCGCGATCAGCACGTCGGCCACGACCTGTCCGACCCGGGCGTGGAACAGGACGATCAAAGCCGCTTCCGCGACGACTCCGATGCCGAGGATCGGCATGAACATCCGGTCATGCACCGCCATGAAGAACTGCACCAGAAGGTTGTCGAGGGACAGGGCAAGGCCGATCACCCCGACCGGAAAGACGAGCGGGATGGCGTCCTTGAAGCTGGGTCCGAACAGGATGCCGACGACCAGCCCAGGCACGACCGCGAAGACGAGCAGCGCGCCCGCGCCAAGGGCGCTGAGGATGCCGGCCGACGAAAGGAGCAGACGGCCCGGGTGCTCCTCCTTGGCAACCGCCTCGACGACGCGCGGAAACAGCACCTGGCTGACGCTGAGGGTGAGGAAGTAAAGGATCGTGCCGATCTTGTTGAGGCCGCCGTAGATCCCTGCGTCGTGGTCGCTCAGATAGTGCTTGGAGAGGATGACGTCCTGGTTGTAGAGGATCAGCACGCCGATGATGCCGACCGTCGCCGTCAGTGAGAAGTTGGTCATGACTCGCAGCTGGACGCGGCGACCTACGCCACGGAAGTGGTCGCGCAGTGAGAACAAACCGAGGCCGAAAACGAAAGCCAGCCCGGCGAACACTGCCGCCATTGCGCCCGAGACCGCGTAACCGGCCTTCAGCAGAGCGAAGGCGACGGTGGTGCGGATGATGAGCTCGAGCGAAAGGTTGAGCGAGAGCGATGGGAACCTCTGCAGGCCCTGCAGGATGCCGCGCGGAATCGCGACCTGCCAGATCAGTGCGATCGAGAAGCCGAGGATGAGGATCGGTATCGTCGAGCCGACATGCGCGTAAAGCGCGATCGGGCGCGCGAACAGGGTCGTGCCGAGGATGAACAGCAGACAGGGGATCGCGATCAGGCGCACGGTTCGCGCGAGGAGAGACCGCACGCCAGGATCGCCGCGCGCCGCAAGCATCGCGGTGTAGCGCGCCAGAACCACGATCAGGATGAGCGCCGGCCCGGTGCCAACGGCGTAGACGGCGATGAGGAACGCCACCTGTCCGTAGGTCTCGGGGCCGAGAATGCGGCCGGCGATCGCGTGGTATACGAAACCGCCGATCCCGGCCACCAGGCCGCCAAAGAAGAGGACCAGGTTCTGGCGGACCAGTTTGTTGCGCCGGACCTGGGCCAAGCGCTGGCCGAGGTCCAGTCGCTGCACGTCCACCGGATTCTAACGACATAATTCGTTGCCTATGCCTGAATCGGGAAAG
>DATEGL010000265.1:0-9579 GCA_035280145.1 Candidatus Dormiibacterota bacterium
GTGGATCGCGATAGTGATCTGGTTCGCGCTCTGGGCGATGTATCTGTCGATCGTCAACATCGGTCAGATCTTCTACTCGTTCGGCTGGGAGACGCTGCTCCTCGAGGCGGGTTTTCTCGCCATCTTCCTGGGCGCCGGCGCGACGATCCCGGCCTGGCCACTGATCCTGCTGCTGCGCTGGCTGGTCTTTCGAGTCGAGTTCGGCGCGGGGTTGATCAAGCTCCGCGGCGACCGCTGCTGGCGGGACCTGACCTGCCTGTACTACCACCACGAGACGCAGCCGATGCCAAATCCGCTGAGCTGGATGTTTCACCACCTACCGAAACCGCTGCATCGCGTCGAGGTCCTGGGTAATTTCTTTGCGCAGCTGGTCGTTCCGTTCTTTCTATTCGCGCCGCAGCCTGTGGCGTCTGTCGCCGGAGCGGTCATCGTGGCCACGCAGGCTTGGCTGGTGCTGAGCGGAAATTTTTCGTGGCTCAACTTCATCACCATGACAATCGCGATCTCGGCCTTCGACGACCGAAGCCTGTCACTGTTCCTGCAGGTTCAGGTGCCGGCGACTGTGCCTCTACCGCTCTGGTGGCAGTGGCTGATCGTCGGCGTGACGATCACGGTCGTGGTCCTCAGCTACCGGCCGGCGCTCAACCTCGTGTCGCCGCACCAGCTGATGAATTTCAGCTTCGACCCTTTCCATCTCGTCAACACATACGGCGCGTTTGGTTCGGTGACGAAGGAGCGCTACGAGATCGTCGTCGAAGGCACCGCCGACGTGACCGCAGGCGAGGCGGGCTGGAAGGAGTACGAGTTCAAGGGCAAGCCGGGCGACCCCAGCAAGGTGCCGCGCCAGTTCGCTCCTTATCACCTCCGGCTCGACTGGCTAATGTGGTTTGCGGCGATGGAGTCGCCCTACCTGCATCACTGGTTCATCGCGTTCGTCATCAAGCTGCTAGAGGGAGACCGGGCCACCGTGAAGCTACTGCGTCACAACCCATTTCCGGACCGACCGCCCTCCGCGGTGCGAGCGAATCTGTATAGGTATCGATTCTCATCGCCCGAGCAGCTGCGCCGGGAACGCGTGTGGTGGGTGCGCACGCTGGTGGGTGAGTACTTGCCGGCGCTGTTCTTTGACGGCGCCGGATATCCGGATCGGCTCAGGCGTTACGGCTCTTCGCGGTACTGACGCTGTCCGGTCGACGGGTCCTCATAAACGCGCGTCATCTTGCCCGAGGTCGGATCCTTGAAGACCTCACCGGTCGGCTTGAAGGAGCCCTGAGCCTGGCCGCGATATCGGCGGTCCCACATGAAATACCCGATTGCCGCAAACACTCCGACCACCACCAGGGAGCCGATGTAATAGACAAGGAGGCCGGTCACGGAGTGCGCTCGATGGTCGCCGCAGTCCCGTAGGCCACGACCTCAGTCATGGTCTGGCCGATCTCCGACGAATCGAAGCGCATCATCACGACTGCGTTGGCGCCCATCGCGCGCGCGTTCTCGACCATCCGGTCGATGGCGTGCCGGCGCGTGTCTTCCACGAGGCGCGTGTACTCGACGATCTCTCCGCCTCCGAGTGACCTCAGACCCGCCATGATGTTGCCGCCCAGGCCGCGGCTTCGCACCACGACGCCGAACACCTGGCCGAGTGCCTGCCTCACCTCATAGCCGGCGGGCTTTTCAGTGGTCGTAACCAAAATGGGCTGCTGTGCCACGCGCTAAGCATGACGCGCCGCATTGTGCGGCGGCGCCCAGAACACGAGCACCCGAAGGTCTTCTTCGATGTCGTGAAAGCGGTGCTCGACGCCGGCGGCGACAAAGACGAGACTCCCGGCCTTCACGAGTCGGTCCTCATCCGCGACGGTGATCGCGCCGCGGCCGCTGATCACGTAATAGACCTCGTCCTCCAGGTGTGGCCGCTGCCGATCGACGGCGCCAGCGGGCCAGATGGAAAGGCCGACGCTCAGTTGTTCCGAGGCGAGGAAGTCGACATAGCCATGGCCGTCCGCATCGCGTGGCTGCGGGTCGAGCTCTGGAATTTCGTATGACTTCAACGCTTTCCAGTCAACAACTATGCTGCGAGTCAGTACTCAGCTGGAGGTGGGGCATGGCTGCGATCAGTCGAGCGGATGCCGTCTGGGAAGGCGACCTGACAGGCGGCAAGGGCAGAGTGAAAGTCGCGAGCGGCGCCTTTCCTGAGTTCTCGGTCACGTGGGCGAATCGCGCCGAGCGCACCCATGGCGGCACGAGCCCGGAAGAGTTGATCGCCGCTGCGCATGCGGCCTGCTACTCGATGGCGCTGTCCAACGGACTGAGCAAGGCGGGGCACGATCCCGAGCGTCTCACCACGACCGCCGAGGTCGAGTTCATCCCAGGCAAAGGCATCGTCTCCAGCACCATCACCGTCCGCGGCCACATTCATGGCCTCGGGATGGACGAGTTTCAGAAGTTCGCGGAAGAGGCCAAGGACGGGTGCCCGGTCTCGCAAGCGCTCAAGGGCAACGTGCAGCTAAACCTGCACGCCGAGCTGGACCACGTGCACTAGCGCCGGGCTGTTCCGGTCACCGACGGGAAGTCGATCATGCCCTGCATGCGGAGACCGCGCAGTTGGCCGGCCAGCCACTTGCGCGGGTCCCTGAGCTCCTTGCCGCCATCCAGGCAGTCGAAGACCCGGCCGCTGACGTCGCGGGCCACGAGCAGCAGCGGCTTCGGTTGCGCCGTACGCTGCCAGGCCTTGACGATGAACGGCAGGGAGATCGGGCGCGTCGGGGCCTTCTCGGGCAAGGTGAACTCGGCCGCGTAGATCTCGTCCGACATCTGCGCGATCACGCCGCACCCCGCGAGGGTTCCGCCAAGGTTCTCGACCTGGACCTGGATCGACTGCCCGGGTGCGGCGAATTCAGTGAAGGTCAGGTGGGGGACGGGCTTGGTGCTGGTCTCCCACCGCTGGTGCGAGTTCCGGATCTCACGCCGCATGGCCAGGTCGGCCCGCGTGGCGAAGAACGCCGCCCACAGGGCGAACAGCGCGCTGGCGCCCGCCAGAAAGACAAGCAGCTGGGTTGAGCTCATGGCTTCTCTCGCTTGACGTTGCCGGGTTGGGGATCTGGCGCGAGATGGTACAGGCGGGAGTCGTAGGCACGGAAGAGCGGAAGCGCCGCGGCGGCGAGCACGCACCCGACCACGCAGAGCACTCCGCCCGAGACGATTGAGATTCGAACGCTGAACAGCGACGCGACCAGCCCGGCCTCGAAGTTGCCCAGCGCCGGACCGGAGGTGTAGCTGACCATCTCGATCGACGCGAGCCTGCCGCGCAGCGAGTCGGGAATCGTCTGATTCCAGATCGTGGAGCGAAACACGCCGCTCAACAGGTCCGCGGCTCCGGCGAGGCCGAGGAAGAAGAGGGCAAAGACCAAGTTCGACACCAGTCCGAAGCCGATGATGGCCAGGCCCCAGACGGTGGCCGAAAGCACCACGCCAATGCCGTGCCTGTGGACGCGGTTGGTCCAGCCGCTCGTGCTCGAGGCCACGAGAGAACCGACGGCCGGAGCCGCATAGAGCAGGCCCAGCACTTTCGGTCCGCCGAGGCTCTGCGCGATGGCTGGGAACAGCGCCATCGGCATTCCGAAAAACATCGCGACCATGTCGACGACGTAGGTCCCGATCAGCTCCTGACGGCTGCGGGCATAGCGGAGCCCGTCCAGGACTCGACGCAGGCTCGGCTTCTCGGCATCGACCGGAGGCGGCACAGCACGCATCAGCCACAACCCGGCGAGACCGACCACGAACGTGCCGACGTCGACCAGGTACGTGGTCGAGAGGCCAAAGGCTGCGATCAGCACTCCGCCAAGAGCAGGCCCAAGGATCATGCCGAGCGTGCCGCGGACCATGCCGAGCGCCGCCGCCGACGTCAGCTCGCTCTTCTCGACCAGGCGAGGAAGCATGGCGTCGAGGGACGGGCGCTGGATCGCGTCCAGCACTCCCCAGGCCGCCGCGACGACGAACAGCAACCACACCTGCGGGCGCGCCAGCGCGGCGTTGCCGGCCAGCAACAGGCTGCAGGCCATCAACGCCGCCTCGGTGAACAGAACCATCGACCGCCTGTCCTGCGCATCCGCCAGCGCACCGCCGAGGAACGCAAAGCCCAGAATGGCCACGAACTCGACCACGCCCAGCGCCCCCACCAGCAGGACGCTGTGGGTGAGCTGGTAGACCTGGTAGGGGAACGCGACCACCGAGATCATCGACCCGAAGAACGACACAAAACGACTGATGAACAGAAGCCGAAAGTCGCGGTGCCGGCGGAGCGGTGCGATGTCGACGGTCGCCAGTCGCAGCCAAGTGAACCGCCGAGGCGCCGTTACCTGATCGTCATCCGGGGGAATGATCATGTGTCGGCAGTATCTTGGAGGGTGATATGGAGAAGGCAACATTCGCGGGCGGTTGTTTCTGGGGCGTGGAGCATCTTTTCAACCAGGTGCCGGGGGTGATTGAGGCGGTCTCCGGCTACGAGGGCGGCAAGGTCGACCACCCGACTTACGAGCAGGTCTGCATGGGCCGGACGGGTCATGCCGAGGCGGTCGAGGTCACGTACGACCCCGCGAAGGTCTCGTACGAGCAGCTCCTGAACCAGTTCTGGAACATGCACGACCCGACGACGCTCAACCGCCAGGGCCCTGACATGGGCCACCAGTACCGCTCGGTGATCTTCTTCCGCAATCCCCAGCAGGAGAAGGCCGCCCTCAAGTCAAAGGAGGAGGCGCAGAAGTTCTTCGACCGCAAGATCGTTACAGAGATCGTCCCTGCCTCCGATTTCTGGCGAGCCGAGGAGTACCACCAGCGCTACTTCGACAAGCATCCCGGGCATTATTCGTGCCACTTCATCCGCGGCTGGGTGCCCGCGGAGACCGAGGAAGCTAAGACAAACTAAGGCTGCCGCGGGCCGATAAGCTATCGGCCCGTGCGCTGCGACCACTGCGCCAACGACGTCCCCGACGGCGTCTTCTGCACGCGCTGCGGAGCCCACCAGGGCAGGACACTCGAGACTGGCAACGCCAGGACGCGCACGCATCGCTACGCCGCGCACCCGGGCGAGCACGTCATCCAGCCCTCGGTGTTCACGACGGTCTTCCCACATCTTGGTCAGCGCAAGATCCACGAGTTTCGGTGGGCGTTCCTGGTCGGGCTGGCGGGCTTGGTGGTCCTTTACGCAACAGGCCTTATCGCGGCGGCGATCCTCGTGGCAATTTTTCTGGTCCCGGTTCTCTACCTGATCTATCTGTACGAGGCGCAGGTTTACCGCGACGAGCCAGCCGTTGTTCTGGGTTTCACAACCGGCGGCGGGGTCGTGGTCGGCCTGGTCATCACGCTCATCCAGCGGGCCGTTTACAACCCATACGCAGCTGCCGGCAATCCGCTGCGAAACGTTGGAGTCGGCGTCGGAACGCTGCTCTTCCTCGGTCTTCTCATACCGGTGGTCCAGGAGCTGCTCAAGCCGGTACCGGCCCTGTTCCTGGCGAGCCGCGCTGACTTTCCGGAGACGGTCGACGGGCTGGTGTTCGGCATCGCGGCCGGACTTGGCTTCAGCGTCGCCGAGTCACTAGTTGGATTCTCGGGCGCTCTGACGAGCTTGCCCGTCCCGACGGCGCCGGGCAGCTGGATCTTCGACCTGACCACGCTTGCGGTGCTGCAGCCGCTGATGCAGGGCAGCGCCACCGGCCTGATCGTCGCCGCCATCTGGCGGTACCGGCGCGGTCGTCTTGGCCGACGTGAGGTCGGGGGCACCGTCACGGCGGTGGGCGCGCACGTCGCTTTTGCTGCCGGCACGCTGGTGCTCAAGGGAGCTCTTGTCAGCCCGCTCGTGGTTCTGGCCTGGCAGGCCGTCGTAGTCGGGACGCTGCTCGTCTACGTCCGCTACGTGCTGCACCACGCCCTGCTACAAGAGGCGGCGCACATGGGGTTTGCCGAGACGGTCTGCCCCAACTGCCACATGCACATCATCGCGTCGGGGTTCTGCCCGAACTGCGGAATGGCGTTGACGGCGGCCCCGACCACTGTCAAGCGTGCGCGCAAGCCCCGTGCAGAAACCACGCGGGCTGGGCGGGCTGGCGGGCACCGCTGACGTGCCCATGACCTGCGCGCGATGCGGCGCCCAGAACCCGGACGGCAACCTCTACTGCCAGAACTGCGGGACGCCGCTCGCGGCGCCGCAGCCGTCCCCGCCCCTGCCAGGTCCGCCGCAATCTCCATACGTCGCTCCGCCGCCGCCCGGCCCGCCCGCGGGCCCGCCGGGAGCGCCGACACCGCCCGGTTCTCAATTCATGGGACCGCCGGCCGGCATCTCACCACCGGTCGCGGGACCTACCGGCTACCAGAGCCCTTACTACGCCCCTGCGGCCCCGGTTGTGCCCCTGTCGCGCACGCCGTGGACGCTGATCATCGCGGGCGTCGTCGCGCTCCTCGTCCTGATGGCGGGCTTCGGCACCGCGCTCGCGGTGATCGCGAACCGCGGCTCTTCGAACACCAACGGAACCGCTATCGGCAGCGACATACCGAGCCCGACACCAGGGACCACGCCCAGTCCCATCGCCTCGCCCACGCCGACCGCGCTCGGCACCACGACTGCGTCCAACGACGGAGTCACGCTCAAGGTGCCGCAGGGTTGGTCCGTGGCGAGCAAGGACAATGAGTCGATAGTGCTCACGGACCCCGACGGTGCGGGTTCGGTGACCGCTGGGAGTGGGCCGTCCAGCCCCACCCAGACGGCGCAGGACAACAAGGCCTCGATCGACGGCGTCTTCAAGAGCAAGTACCCCGACGCCCGCGCGTGCCCCAACACGTCCACCACCACCAGCACTTTCAACGGGGCGAAAGGGCTGTCCTGGACGCTGTGCTTCACGGTCACCGAAGGCGCGCACTCGGCCGCGGCGGCGGCCTCACTGTTTGCAGGCGCCAACACCCGCGGCGACGTCTATTACGTCGCCATGGTTTTCACCCGGCAGGACAATCTGCAGGCGTACCTGACCGCGGCCAGGCCTGTGCTACAGAGCGTGACCTGGAAGCTCACCTAGAGCAGAAGTAGGGGGGCGCTAGGGGGCGCCCCCTACTTCAGATGGGGGAAGGCCGGAGGTGGCGTCCGGCGTTTGTCCACAGGATGCGCCGGCGACCTCAAGCCCACCTGGGACGGAGCTTGGAATTTGCTGAGCGCGCCCGGCCCATGTTTAGATGCCCGAGTCACGTCTCTGGGGTGTGTCAGGAGGTGCTGGATGAGGATGCGCAGCCTTTCCCTGGTCGCGGCGGCCGTGTTGCTCGTGCTCGGTGCGATTCCGGCGTCGGCGTCGAGCGAAGGCCACACCTACCTCGCGCTGGGCGATTCGGTTCCGTTTGGATTCAATCCGCTCGTCAATCCCAAAGTAGTTTCGAACTTCACCGGCTACCCGGAGATCGTCGCCCGGACTCTCAACATCGAGGATGTCAATGCCACGTGTCCGGGGGAGGCGACCGGCGGCTTCATCTCGCTGACCGGCACGGACAACGTCTGCCGGCCGTACCGCTTCTTCCTCAACGATCCGCTGCACGTCAGCTATTCGGGAGCTCAGCTGGCCTTTGCGACGTCGTACCTGAGGACGCACCACCGGACGAGGCTCGTCACGTTGACGCTTGGCGCCAACGACATCTTTCGATTCCAGAAGGACTGCATGGCGGGCCCGAAGGTGGGAACGTGCCCCCTTGGAATCCCGGGGGTGCTCGCCACGATGTTCGCCAATCTCAACACGATCTTCAAGGCGATCCGGGCCACCGGCTACACGGGCCTGCTCATCGCGGTTACGTACTACTCGCTCGACTACAGCGATACGTCGGGGGCTGAAGGGCTTAACGCCCCGATGATCGCCGCGGTGAAGGCTCACGGCGGACTTGTCGCGGACGGACTCGCCGCCTGGGCGCCGGTCGCCAACAAGGGCTCCTCATGCACGGCGGGCTTGCTCATCGCGCTGCCCACCGGGGGCTGCGATGTTCACCCGACACCGCTTGGGCGCGACCTGCTGGCCAAAGCCGTCGTCGACACGATCGCGGCGAGCTGCCCGGCCGCCGACCCGATCGGCTGCCTGAACCGAAACCGGGGCTAAGAAGGGGAAATAGGGGAGGCGAGCGGCAGCTCCACCGAGAAGGTGGCGCCGCCGCCGCTCGTCTCCCTCACGTCGACTCGCCCGCCGTGGGCCACGACTACGGCATTGACGATCGACAACCCGAGTCCAGCGCCGCCGCTGTCTCGGCTTCGGCTTGGGTCGGCGCGGTAGAAGGGCTCGAAGATGCGGTCCCGATCCTCCGCGCGGAGCCCCGCCCCGTGGTCGGCGACGGACAGGCGAGCGCTGCCGTTCTGCGTGGTGACATTGATCTCGATCGGCGTGCCGGCCGGCGTGTGCACGAGCGCATTGCGGACGAGATTGCCCACGGCCTGGCGCAATCTTGTGTCATCGCCCGACACCACCACCGATTGCGGTGCGTCGATGGTGATGGCGCGCCTGGGTGCAACCGCCTGGGCGTCAGCGGCGGCGTCCTGGGCGATTGTCTTCAGATCGACAGGCTTCGTCTCGAGTGGGCGCCCCTGGTCCAGGCGGGCGATCAGCAGCATGTCGTCGACGAGCGCCGACATGCGTACTGATTCCTCTTCGATTCGGCGGCGCGCAACATCAGCGTCGACCGGCGACTCGGCCGCGCCGCGCCGCAGCATCTCGGAGTAGCCGCGAATCGACGTCAGCGGGGTGCGCAGCTCGTGCGACGCATCGGCGATGAACCGCCGCAGCCTCCCCTCAGATGCAGTGCGCTGGGCGAATGCAGTCTCGATCTGGCTCAGCATCGCGTTCAGCGCCAGGCCGAGCCGCCCGATCTCGGTCTTCGAAGTCTCGGGTTCCACGCGCCGGCTCAGGTCGCCGGCGGCGATCTCTCCAGCGACTGCACCCATGCGGCGAAGCGGCCGCAGGCCGATCTCGATGATGACCAGAGCAAGGACCGCAGTCCCGACGACCACGCCGAGGCTGATCAGCGCTTCGAGCTGCAGGAGCTGGCTCAGCGTCGACTCCACGTCGGTCAACGGAATCGCGAGCACCACGAACTGCCCGTTGAACCGGCCTTCAGGCCAGTCGGTCATCCGAAACTGGCTGACTCCGCCCGTGCCGGCGACGGTGTATGGCGGCGCTGCATGATCGACGCCGCTGTTCGGTAGCCTCGATGGCAAGACAGGTCGAGCGCTGGATGGCGTGGCGCCAAACGGAGTCACGACTTTGCCGTTGACGACCGACCCATCGGCGCCGATCAGCTCCACCACTGTGCCGACCGGGAAGTCGGGGCGGCGCGTCGGTCCAGGCCCGGTCGCCCCCAGCGCGGCAGCGGCCTCATCAACTCCGCCGGTCAACTGAGAGTCGACGCGGCCAACGAGTGATCCCTGCAGCAGCACGTAGGTCGCCACGTTGGCGACGAGCAGTCCGATCACGACGAGCGAGATGACTCCGACGAGCAGCCGCCCTCGGAGCGAGAGGGTCATTTTCTTGGCGTTCGGAGCACGTACCCCACGCCGCGCACGGTCTGCAC
>DATEGL010000266.1:0-6715 GCA_035280145.1 Candidatus Dormiibacterota bacterium
GGAACTCGAAGGGGGGAAGTAACGATGGCGCTCAACAACGACGTCAGCTTCACCTGGATCGGGCACGGGACCTGGAAGGCTCGGAGCGCCAAGGGCAAGGAACTCCTGATCGACCCGTGGGTCATGAACAATCCGGCCGCACCGGAGACTTTGAAGGCGGTCGACAGGTGCGACCTGATGCTGATCACGCACGGCCATTTCGACCACATCCACGACGCACTCGAGATCGCGCGCCAGACCAAGCCGATCATCGTGACGAACCACGAGATCGGCGTCTGGCTCGGCTCCAAAGGAATTGACGGCGAGAAGATCGTTGCCACCAACAAGGGCGGCACGGTCGACATTGACGGAATCAAGGTCACGCTCGTCCACGCCGAGCACACGTGCGGCATCACCGAGAATGGGAACCTGATCTACGGCGGCGAGGCGTGCGGGCTGGTGATCGAGTTCGAGAACGGCTTCACGATCTACTTCGCGGGCGACACCGACGTCTTCGGTGACATGGCGCTGATCGCCGAGCTCAGCCACTTCGACGTTGCCTTCCTGCCGATCGGCGACTTCTACACGATGGGTCCTGAGAGGGCGGCCAAGGCGGCCCAGCTGCTCAAGGTCCACACAGTGGTGCCCATGCACTTCGCGACCTTCCCCATCCTGGTCGGTCGGCCCAACCAGCTCCAGGAGCTCGTCGGGCCAGGTGTAAAAGTTCTCGATATCAAGCCCGGAGACACCGTCTAAGGGCCTATCCTTCGCGCGCGATGCGCGACGTGATCGGAGCTCCAGCCGGCTGGCTGGCGCGAGCCATCGCGGCCAAGAAGGTGTCCTCGGTCGAGGTGGTGCGAGCTCACCTGGAGCACATCCACACCGTCAATCCACGTCTAAACGCAGTCGTTTTCGCCACCGCCGAAAGCGCGATCAAAGAGGCGCACAACGCCGACCGGCGCAACAAACCAGATGCTGTGCTCGGGCCGCTGCACGGTGTTCCGTTCACCGCCAAAGACATCTTCAACACAGCCGGCCTGCCGACGACGGCCGGGCTTCGGATGAAGCGCAGCAACATCCCCGACCACGACGCCACGGTCGTCGCCCGCATGCGAAGGGCAGGCGCGATCCTTATCGGCAAGACCAATTGCCCTCCCGGCGGCGCGGGCGAGGAGAGCTGGAGGTCCATGCACGGCGGGACGCGCAACCCTTACGACGTCAACCGGACGCCGGGAGGGAGCAGCAGCGGCGAGGCCTCGATCATTGCGGCCGGCGGATCCCCACTCGGTCTCGGCAGCGACTCGGGTGGCAGCATCCGCTTGCCTGCCCACTACTGCGGCGTGGCGGGGCTGAAGCCGACGGCGGGGCTGATCCCAGTCACGGGGGCTTACGCGCTGCCGGGCGGGCTCAGCGATCCGCGCAGCCAGGTGGGTCCGATGGCGCGCTACGTCTCCGATCTGAAGCTGGCGCTCCGAGTCCTCGCCGGGCCGGACGGGGTCGACTCCGGCGTCGTGCCGGTGCCGGTTCCACGTCGGACACCGAAGCTGGACGGAATGCGAGTTGCCTGGTATGTGGACGATGGACTCGCGAAGCCGACGCCCGCCGTCGCCGCGACTGTCCGCGCCGCGGCGAAGGCACTGGCCAACGCGGGATGCAACGTGACCGAGGAGCGACTTCCGTCGCTGGGCGAGGCCTGGCAGGTGACGCTCGGCTATTGGGGCACCAAGCACATGAGCCACGACCGGCTGTACCGGCGGTGGGATGCCTTCCGCAGCCTCGTCCTGCGGTTCATGTCCCGCTACGACCTTGTCTTGAGCCCAGTGGCACCCGACGTCGCACCTCTGTACAAGACAAAGCTGGTGGGCGACCACAGCTTCAGCTACACGGTCCCCTACAGCCTGTCCGGCAACCCCTGCGTGGTGGTCCGGGCGGGCACCTCGCCTGAGAACATGCCGATCGGGGTGCAGGTGGTGGCGCGGAACTGGCAGGACAACGTAGCGCTGCGCGCGGCTCGAGCCATCGAGCGCGCCTTGGGCGGATGGCGGCCTGCTAGCGTGATTGGCTAGTGGCCCGCACCCCCAGACGCACTTGGCACCGGCCGCCCGGATGGCGCCGGCCTTCGGGCTTGCGGCCTACTACCGACCTCACGGATGCTAGCCCCCAGTGAAATTTCGTTACTCCCGCTGGGATGGATCGCAGAAGCTGGACGACCTGGATGCGGGCGATGTCCTCGACGCCCTCTCAGACGACCTGATGAACTACGGCGACCTGAACGCGGCACTGCAGCGATTCCTCCGCTGGGGCTCGCCCAACATGCCCGGTCTCGAGCAGCTGCTCAAGCAGCTGCGCGAGGCGCGTGAGCGGGAGCTCGGCCGCTACAACCTCGACTCGACGGTCGAGGAGCTCCGCCAGCAGGTTCAGGACGTGATCGACACCGAGCGAAAGGGCATCGACCGCCGCCTGCAGGAGGCGACGCCCGAGGCCCGCAAGCTTCTCGACCGCATCGCAAGGCAGCGTGGCGACCAGCTCGATCGCCTGCCGGACGACCTGGGCGGCCGCGTCAAGGGTCTGCGCAACTACGAGTTCGTCGACGACGAGGCGCGGCAGAAGTTCGAGGAGCTGATGCAGAAGCTGCAGAAGCAGATCCTGGACCAGATGTTCCAGGGCATCAAAGGCTCGCTGCAACAGATGCAGGGCCAGGACCTCTCTCGCGTGCGCGAGATGGTGCGCGAGCTGAACAAGATGCTCGAGCAGCGGATGGAGGGCCGGACGCCCGACTTCAACGGATTCATGCAGCGCTTCGGAGACATGTTCCCGCCGGGGATCAACAGCCTCGATGAGCTCCTGGAGCATCTGCAGAGGCAGATGGCGCAGATGCAGTCGCTGCTTCAGAGCCTGAGCCCGGAAGCGCGCGAAGAGCTGCGCCAGATGATGGATGCGCTGCTGCAGGACGACTCGCTGCGGCTCGAGCTCGCGAGGCTGTCTGGGTTCATGCAGACGCTGATGCCTCCGTCAGAGCTGAGCGAACGCTATCCATTCTTCGGCGAGGATCCGCTGAGCATGGGCGAGGCCATGGGCTTGATGGAGCGTCTCCAGCAGATGGACCGCCTGGAGTCGCAGCTGGAGCGCGGAAGCTTTCGGCCCGATGACGTCGACCGCTCGCTCGCGCAGGAACTACTCGGCCCCGACGCCCGGCAGGCACTCGACCAGCTGCGTCAGGTCACCGACGTCCTGGAGAAGGCCGGCTACGTGGAGCGCAAAGGCCGGCGGCTCGAGCTCACGCCGCGAGGCATGCGCCGCATCGGCCAGTCGGCGCTGCGCGACATCTTCGACCAGCTGAAGAAGACGCGCATGGGCCAGCACCAGCTGTGGCGAGGCGGCACCGGCACGGACGCGTCGGACGAGCTGAAGACGTACGAGTACGGCGATCCGTTCCTGCTCGATATGAAAGAGACGCTCTTCAACTCGCTCGTGCGCGAAGGTCCAAAAGTGCCGGTCAAGATGTCCGCGCAAGACTTCATCGTCCATCGCACCGAGCACATGACCCAGGCGTCGACGGTGCTGATGATCGACATGAGTCGATCGATGTTTCTGCGCGGCTGCTTCCTGGCGGCGAAGAAAGTTGCGATCGCGCTCGACTCGTTGATTCGGTCTCAGTACCCGCGAGACTCGCTGTACGTCGTCGGCTTCTCCAATTACGCCGTCGAGCTGAAGCCCCAGACGCTGCCTCAGCTCGCCTTGAACGATTACGTGTACGGGACGAACATGCAGCACGGCTTCCAGCTCGCGCGCTCGCTGCTGGCCAGGCACCGCGGCAACCGGCAGGTGATCATGATCACCGACGGCGAACCGACCGCCCATCTCGAAGAGAATGGACGCGCGTCGTTTGCCTACCCGCCGACCTACAAAACGATTCAGCAGACGCTGAGCGAGGTGAAGCGCTGCACACGGGACCGCATCGTGATCAACACGTTCATGCTCGAGCGCGGGCCTTATCTGACCGAGTTCATCAACCAGATGACGAAGATCAACAAAGGTCGCGCGTTCTTCGTCTCCCCGGACCGACTGGGCGAGTACATCCTCGTCGACTACGTGAGCGGGAGGCAGCGCCGCCGCGCTAGCACTCGCCGCGCCCGGATCGCTTAGCCTTGGCGGCTCTCCAGATCGCGATTGAACGCCGCAACCTCAGTCCCGCGGCTCTCTACGAGCAGGCGATCCGGCGCGAAGAGGCCGCCATCGTCTCCACCGGCGCCCTCACGGCTGAGACCGGCAAGCACACCGGACGCTCGCCGAAGGACAAATTCTTCGTCAAGGAGCCGACGAGCCAGGACGCCATCTGGTGGCATCCCGGCAACCAGCCGATCGCGTCCGCGAAGTTCGACCAGCTGCTGGTGCGGATGGAGGAGTTCGCGGCAACGCACGACGTCTACACACAGGACGTTTTTGCTTGCGCCGACCCCCGGTACCGCTTGCGCGTGAGAGTGGTCAGCGAGCTCGCCTGGCACAGCCTGTTCGCGCGCAACCTGTTCATCCGCCCCACCGCTGACGAGCTGATGGAGTTCGAACCCGACTTCACAGTGATGGCGATGCCGTCCGTCAAGGCCGACCCAGCGAGCGATGGGACACGAAGCGAGACCTTCGTCCTCGTCAACCTCGGCCGCCGGATCGTGATCATCGGCGGCACCGAGTATGCGGGCGAGATCAAGAAGTCGATCTTCACCGCGCTCAACTATTTGCTCCCGGCGCAGGGCGTCTTCCCGATGCACTGCTCGGCGAACACCAGTACCGACGGCTCGGACGTCGCGCTGTTCTTTGGATTGAGCGGCACGGGCAAGACGACGCTTTCGGCCGAGGCTTCGCGCCGGCTCATCGGGGATGACGAGCACGGGTGGAGCGACCGCGGGGTCTTCAACTTCGAGGGCGGGTGCTACGCCAAGACCATCCGGATCCACAAGGAGTCCGAGCCGGAGATCTACACCGCGACCGAAAGCTTCGGCACCATCCTCGAGAACGTGGTTTACGACCCGCGGACTCGAGTGCCCGACTACGACTCAGAGGCGAGAACCGAGAACACGCGCGCGGCGTATCCGATCGATTTGATCCCCAACGCCGTTCTGAGTGGCACAGGCAGCCACCCGCAGAACGTGATGTTTCTGTCCGCCGACGCATTTGGTGTGCTGCCACCCGTCGCCCGGCTCGATGAGGACCAGATCCGCTTTTACTTCCTCAGCGGCTACACGGCCAAGGTCGCGGGCACGGAGCGAGGCGTGACCGAGCCCGAGCCCATCTTCAGCACCTGCTTTGCGGCCCCGTTTCTGGTCCTGCCGCCGGAGCGCTACGCGGACATGCTGGTGGAACGCGTGAAGCGACACCACGCCGAGGTCTGGATGCTAAACACGGGATGGGTGGGCGGTCCGTACGGTGTCGGCGAGCGGATGTCGATCGCACATACGAGGGCCATCGTGCGGGCGGTGCTGCTGGGCGAGCTGCGCGGGATCTCGACCCACGTCGATCCTGTCTTTGGACTCCAGATCCCGAACAAGGTGCCGGGCGTTCCGCGCGAGGTCCTCGACACTCGTGAAAGCTGGCCCGACCCAGAGGACTATGACCGCCAGGCCCGGAAGCTGCGCGACATGTTCGACAAGAACATCGGCAGGATCGGCAAGAGCGCGTCGACGGTCGGCTGATTGCGGGTCGCGATCGTCGGGAGCCGGCATTTTGCCGAACCCGACAAAGTCACGGAGTACGTGAAGTCGCTGCCTCGCGGCGTGTCGGTCATCACTGGCAGTGCCAGCGGTGTCGACGCGGCGGTCGCGAGGGCCGCGCGCGAGCTGGCGATTCCGGTGCAGGTCATGCCGGCGTCGTTCGAGGAGCTCGCCGATCCTGCCAGGGCTGCCGCGCGCAACCAGCGCCTGGTCGACGCGTGCGACGTGCTCGTCGCGTTCTGGGACGGGAGCTCCAGAGGCACGCGCTCGACAGTCGAGCGGGCGCTTGACTCAGGCAAAGAGGTCCACGTTTTCATAGCGAGAGAGTCATCAGATCCGTCGCCTAAGATGGCCTGATGGCTGTCGCCATTCGAGTCCGAGTGCGGTTCTTTGCCCGTCTGCGCGAGCTCGTCGGAGTTGAAGTCATGCCGGTAGAAACCCCCGCCGGCTCACGAGTCACCGATGTCTACGAAGCGATGCGCGTCGCCTACCCGTCGCTTCCGCCCAGGGAGTCGGTGCGCGCAGCCCTCAACCAGGAGTTTGCCGACTGGGCCGCGACCGTCGCCGAAGGTGACGAGGTCGCGTTCATACCTCCCGTCAGCGGCGGTGCGCATAAGGTCGGCATCGTTTTCGAGCTGACGACCGATCCGCTCGACGCACGCCGCCTCGAGGCGGCGGTGGCGCACGCGGGCGCCGGAGCCATCTGCACTTTCACCGGCATCGTGCGGGACAACTCGCGCGGCCGTTCAGTTACTGAGCTGGACTACGAGGCCTACACCGAGATGGCCACGGCCGAGATGCGCAAGATCGGTGACGAGATCGGGGAGCGGTGGCCAGAGGCTCGGGTGGCGATGGCCCACCGCACCGGCAAGCTGCAGATCGGCGACGCGTCGGTCGTCGTCTCGGTGTCGTGTCCGCATCGGGCCGAGGCGATCGCGGCATGCAAGTGGGGCATCGACCGGCTCAAGGACTCGGTGCCGATCTGGAAGAAGGAGTACGCCGCGGACGGCACGTACTGGATCGAGGGAGAC
>DATEGL010000267.1:0-4481 GCA_035280145.1 Candidatus Dormiibacterota bacterium
CCGAACAGCGCGACGAGCGAAACGACCGCCACCAACCCGGCGACCACATCGACCGTTCGTGGCCGCGGCGCCTTAGGCCACAGGAGCCAGGCGCTGAAACCAATTGCCGCGGCCACCGGCACGAACCAGGCCGCGCCGAACTCAAGCACGATCCCCTCCTTGATTCCGTTGAGGATCGAGCCTGCGTTGCTCAGGATCGCCAGCACGCCGAGCAAGGCGGCGAGCATCAGCAGGACGCCTAGGATCTCGCGGACCTGACGCGCGCTCAGGCGCGGCCGAGCGGCGCGCTTGCTCCGCCTGGAGCGTGAGTGTGTAGCGCGACGGGCGCCGGATCGTGTTGAGCTTCGGGATGAACTGCGACGCATGCTGCGGGCCCTTGAGCCGATTGGATTCTACGGTATGTCAGCTTCATACTCTGGCCCGTGGCCGTCGATCCGTTCGCTGATGCTGAGATCAGATACAAGTCGCTGGTCGAGGACAGACGCACCGGAAACTTGATGCCGCGTGCGTTTCGGGTCGCGGTCCGAGACCTCGCGGTGCTCGACAACGAGGGCCGCCGGTGGATGCTGGGACCGGAGGATGGGATCTGGTACCGGCGAGAGAACGAGCGGTGGTTGCAGGCGGACCCGCCGCGACGTCTCGTCTGTCCGTCGTGCGGTCATCACAACCTTGGCCGGCACAGCTTTTGCGTGGAGTGCGGTCACCGCCTGAACCGCTAGCCACGCCTCCGAGCGGACTTGCACGAGACGCTCGGCGCTAGTGACGAACCTGCGCCTGCGCGATCCCGTAGATCAGCCCCAGCACGATCGGCAGCAGGGCCGCCAGGAACCACAACCTCCACCACAGCGGCCTGCGTTCCCCCTGCACCATCTCGCGCCCGCAAAAGCCGCAGTAGCGGTCGAACGGGCCTGCGATGCCCCGGCAGTTGGCGCACTGGTGGAGCTGCAGCCCGCAGTGGGCGCACCGCATCTCTTCGGAGTGGTTGAGGACCATGGCCGGCTGATCGCACCGCGGGCACAGGCTCGGCGCGATGAGCGCGGCCGGGGGCAGCTTCATATCTCCGTCACGACGGGGATCACCATAGGGCGCCGGCGCGTCTGCTTGTAGACGGTCTTCTGTACGGCGTCGTGAATCGCTTCCTGCAGAAGGCTCATCTCCGGATGCGAGTCGGCGAATCGTTCGATGCTGTCCAGGGCTGCCTTGCGCGCGTCCGACATCAGTCGAGCCGACAGCTCCGGTTCGATGACGCCGCGCGAGATCAGATCGGGGCCGGTGAGCACTGTGCCCGTGTCGCGATCCAGCGTCAAGGTGACGACGAGGATGCCGTCCTCCGCGAGGTGCCTCCGGTCGCGCAGCACGACCTGCTCCACGTCACCGACGCCAAGGCCGTCCACGTAAACGAGACCGGTGCCGATCTTCTCGCCGCGGGTCATGGACTCCGCCTTGAGCTCGACGGGGTCTCCGTCCTCGACCACCGCGATGTGGTCGGCGGGCACGCCTTTCTCTCGGGCCAGCTCCGAATGAAGCAGCAGCTGCCGGTACTCGCCATGCACCGGGATGAAAAACCGCGGCCTGACCGCGTCCAGCATCTCCCGCAGCTCGTCACGTTGCGCGTGGCCCGTCACGTGCACGTTCCCCACCTCGGAATAGAAGACGCGCGCGCCGTGCCGGTACAGGTTGTTCACGGTCTGATGGACCATCCGCTCGTTGCCAGGAATCGGCCGCGCCGAGATGACGACCCAGTCGCCTTTGCGCACGTTCAGGAACGGGTGCCGCTGCGCAGCAAACCGCGTGAGCGCTGACATCGGCTCGCCCTGGCTGCCGGCGGTCAGCAATAGCAGCTTCGACGCCGGGATCCGGTCGACCTCGGCGAGCGGCAGTGCGACGCCGTCGGGCACTTCCAGGAATCCGAGCTCACGCGCAGTCCGGAAGTTCTGCTGGAGGCTGCGACCGACCACGGCGACCCGGCGCCCGAACTCGGCTGCCAGCCGAACCAGGTGCTGGATCCGATGGATGTTGGACGCGAAGTTGGCGACCACGATGCGGCCGGGCGCAGCGCTGAAGATCTGCTCGAACGGACCATGCAGGTCGCGCTCGGACCCTGAGTGACCTTCGCGTTCCGCGTTGGTCGAATCGCTGAGCAGCAGCAGGACGCCCGAGTTACCCAGGCGTCGAAATCGAGTCATGTCTGTAGGGAGGCCGTCCGGAGGGTCGGGGTCGAGTTTGAAGTCGCTGGTGTAGACGACCCGCCCGACCGGCGTGTCGATGGCCAGGGCGACCGCGTCCGGGATCGAGTGGCAGACCGCGATCGTCTCCACCCCAAAGGGCCCAAGGCGAACGGCGTCTCCGACCCGCACCTCCCGCAGGTCCGACTCTCGCAGGATGCGGTGCTCCCGCAGCTTCGGCTTGACCAGGCCGAGCGTCAACCGGGTGCCGTAGACCGGCACGTTCAGCTTCTTCAGGGCAAAGGGCAGGCCGCCGATGTGGTCTTCATGACCGTGGGTCAGAAAGATGCCGAGCACCTTTCGGTCTTGATGCAGGAGGTAAGAGATGTCCGGCAGGACGAGGTCGATGCCCAGCATGTCCTCCTGCGGGAACATCAGTCCGGCGTCCACGACAAGGACCTGCTTCTCCCACTCGAGCGCCCACATGTTGATGCCGACCTCACCGAGGCCGCCCAGCGGGAGGTAGCGAAGGCTGGAGCTCACAAAAGCCGGAGCTGCTCTGACTCCTGCGTCGCCGGTGCTGCCGCAACTGGAGGTGGAGGCGGCGCCAGCAGTTGATCCAGGTACCGCTTCAGCTGGTCGAAGTCATGCTCGAGGTCGGCCACCAGAGCGCCGTTGTGCAGCGCCGCGGCGGGGTGATAAAGCGGCACGTAAGCCACCTCGCCACGCCGGATCAGGCTGCCATGCAGGCGCGAGATCGATCCCTGTCCGGGCATCAGGCGCTCGAGCGCGTGGCGGCCAAGGATCAGCACGACCTTCGGCTGCACCAGGTCGAGCTGCTGCTTCAGGTAGGGCGAGCACGCCTCGACCTCGTTCGGCATCGGGTCCCGGTTCATGGGCGGGCGGCACTTGAGCACGTTCGTGATGTACACGTCGGCGCGGCTCATGCCGATCCTGGCGAGCAGCGTGTCGAGCAGCTTGCCCGCCGCTCCGACGAACGGCTCCCCCTGCCGGTCCTCGTTGAAGCCCGGCGCCTCGCCGACGATCATCACGTTCGCCGGACAAGGTCCGACGCCGGGCACCGCCTGGGTGCGCGTGGCGTGGAGGCCGCAGTTCTTGCACGCGCGGATGGTGTCGTGGAGCTGCAGCAGCTCCATGGGAGCGCTAAGCGACTTTCACTCCAGCTTTGGCGAAGGTGATGAAACCACCTGCAGCGTTGATGGTCTTCATCACCGACTTGAGCTGGTCATCGGTGAGGGGGACCAGCGGCAGCCGGAACGGCCCCGCCGCAAACCCCATTGCGTTCAAAGCCGACTTGATCGGCACAGGGTTGGCCGCCGTGGTCATCAGCGTCTTGATCACCGGGAGCAGCCCGTGGTGAATCTCACGCGCCGTGTCGTTGTCGCGCGCGACAAACGCTTCGATCAGCCTCTTCATCGAGGAGCCCGCGATGTGGGACACGACACAGATCACGCCGTAGCCGCCGACCGCGAGGATGGGAAGCGTCCAGCTGTCATCGCCGCTCCAGACCTTGAAGTCGTCCGGCGTGCCGGCACAGACGAGTCCGATCTGGTCGATGTCGCCGCTGGCTTCCTTGACGCCGATGATTCCGGGCAGCTCGGCGCACCGGATCGTCGTGGCGGCGGTCATGTTCACCGCCGTGCGGCCCTGGATGTTGTACATGATCGTCGGCCCGATCTCGGAGATCGCCTTGAAGTGCTGGTACATGCCTTCCTGGGGCGGCTTGTTGTAGTAGGGGACCACCGCGAGCAATGCGTCGGCACCGGCCTTCACGGCGAGCTTTGAGAGCTCGACCGAGTGATGGGTGTCGTTGCTGCCGGTGCCGGCAACCACGTTCTTGCCCGGGATCGCGTCCTTGACGACTCGGACCAGCTCGATCTTCTCGGCGTCGGTAAGGCTCGGCGATTCGCCGGTCGTGCCGGAGACCACGACGCCGTCAGAGCCGTCGTTGACGAGCATCGCGGCCAGCTTCTCGGCTCCGTCGTAGTCGACCGACCCGTCCGCTTTGAAGGGCGTGACCATTGCGGTCAGGAGGCGACCGATTTCTTTGCTCATGCTTTCACTGCTCCCAGAACTCCCATCTCGATGGCCTGTTCGGCGATCTGCACCGCATTCAGCGCAGCGCCCTTGCGCAGGTTGTCCGACACGATCCAAAGGGCGATCCCGTTCTTCGACGAAAGATCCTTCCGGATCCGGCCGACGTAGACCTCGTCGTGTCCGGCGACGTGAAGTGGCGTCGGGTAGATCCGCGCCATCGGGTCGTCCTCGATGACGATCCCCGGCGCCTGGCCGAGA
>DATEGL010000268.1:0-3589 GCA_035280145.1 Candidatus Dormiibacterota bacterium
AAGGGTCCGCAGGAACTGGCGGTATCCGCCGCCCCGCGGTCCCAACAGGTTCTCGGCCGGCACCTCACAGTCCTCGAAGCTCAGCGGATGGGTGTCGGACGAATGCCAGCCCAGCTTGCGATACGACTCGAGCACGTGATATCCGGGCGTGCCGGTCGGGACCAGGAGCGCGCTGCGCTCCGGACTTCCGTCCGTCCTTCGTCCAGTGACTGCCGTGATGGTGACACCGGCGGAAATGTCAGTTCCCGAGTTGGTGATGAACTGCTTGGCGCCGTTGATCACCCAGGTCCCGTCGCGCGCCTCGGCGCGTGTCTTCGTCGCGCCGGCGTCGGAGCCCGATTCGGGCTCCGTAAGCCCAAACGCCCACAGCTTGCGACCGGCGACAAGGTCGGGCAGCCAGCGCTCCTTCTGCTCCGGTGTGCCGAACTCGTAGATCGGGGACAGGCCCAGGCACACCGCCGCCTCGAGCGTGATGCCCACGCCGGCGTCGGCGCGCGAGATCTCCTCGATGGCAATGCACAGAGAAAGGAAGTCAGCCCCCGCGCCGCCGACCTCTTCGCCGAAAGGCAGCCCAAACAGGCCGAGCTCGCCCATCTGGCGCACGATGTCGTAACCGAACCTGTGATCTCGATCGAGCTCCTCCGCGGCGGGTGCGACGACCTCGCGCGCGAAGTCGCGACACGTATCGCGGATCGCGCGCTGTTCCTCGGTCAGTTCAAAATCCATCGCGACAATCCTTGCATGTGACGACTGGCGACCAGTACTCGGAAGCGATGCGAATCGCAGCCGGCATCCAGGATCTCGACGGCCCGAACGTCAATCCGCTGTGCCGCACCCGCGTCTATACGCACGGTGAGCGAGTGGAGCGCTCGCTGGTGCTGCTGCACGGATTCACCAACTGCCCGCAGCAGATGGACGCCCTCGGCGAGCAGTTCTTCGATCAAGGCTGGAACGTGGTCATCCCCCGCTACCCGCGCCATGGCTACACCGACAGGTTGAACACCTCGATCGCCGAGCTGCGGGCGGAGCATCTGATCGCCGTGGCCAATCGATCAGCGGGCATCGGTGCAGGACTTGGCCGCCGCCTCACGGTCGCCGGACTCTCCCTGGGCGCAGTCCTGACCGGCCACCTCGCTCAGACCCGCGAAGGCATCGAGCGCGCTGTACTGATCGCACCCATGCTGGGTCTGAAGCCGATACCCGGCGCGGTCCTGACAGCGGCGAGCATGCTCGCGCCGCGCCTGCCCAACTTCTACATGTGGTGGGACGCCAACCTCAAGGACAGGCTCGGGCCGCCATACGGGTACCCCCGATTCGCGACCCACGCGTACGCGGCGTTGTTCGAGGTCGGGCGAATGCTGGTGAGCGCGGCCCGCAAGACGCCACCGAAATCTCATACGACGGTGGTGGTCACCAACGCGGCAGAGCCACGACTCGACAACCGATTCACATACCGGCTGATTGAGTCGTGGCGGGCGCATGGCGCACCGATCGAGACTTACGAGTTCCCGATCAGCGACCACCTCCCGCATGACCT
Source organism: Candidatus Dormiibacterota bacterium (assembly GCA_035280145.1). GTDB lineage: Bacteria > Chloroflexota > Dormibacteria > Dormibacterales > Dormibacteraceae > 40CM-4-65-16. The sequence goes on from DATEGL010000268.1 coordinate 1,538, forward strand.
GATCGACCCTGGGAACGCGGCTCAGAACACCGCCCTGGTGTACCCGGTGATCACTCGGCTGATCGAAGGCGCCTAGAGCTCGCGCGACATCTCCCGTTCGAGGTGTCCGGGGCGAACGTCCTGCGCCGCACCAGTGCGCACGAAGCCATTGCGCTGGTAGAGACGCTCGGCGTTGTCGTTGCCGTCGGTGACCCAGAGCAGGAGCCGGTCGTACCGTTGCGTTTTCGCCCACTCGACGACTGTCCTGACAAGCAGGTCGCCGAGACCTTTCTGACGGAATCGCGGGTCGACCCACATGGCGGTCAAGGCGGCGGCTCCCACCGAGTCGCCCTCCCCACCGCTCGCGGTGCCGGCCACGACCCCATCCACCTCGGCAACGAAACGGGTCCGGTCCATCAGAGCCTGGCGCCAGCTGCTCTCGGGGCGGCCCGACTCGGCCTCGTAGGTCGATCCAAATGCATACGGCGCTTCTCGCAGAGCTTCGAGCCGGACCCGGCGATACATCTGCCAGTCCTCCGGCGTCAGCCGCCGAACGCTAGTTCCCGAGGACGAACACCTTCAGCGCCCAGCTGATGAGGAGCGCGCTTCCCGCGCCGATCCAGACGAGCCGCCACTGCTTCGCGGAAAGTCGCGGGGTCCACGTCCGCCCACTTGCCGCGCCGGCGAGCAGACCGCCGACGGCGACGAGCGAGCCCGCAAACATCGCCGGGCCGAGCGGATACAGCCGCACCGCGTCGGAGATGTCGCCGCGCCACATGTAGGCGAACGACCGAGTACCTCCGCAGAAGGGGCACGGATGGCCGGTCAGGTAGTAGAATGGGCACGGCGGAGCGCCCAGATGGGCCGCCTGAAGAATCCAGAAAACGCGCGTGTAAAGCAGCCAGGTCAGCAGCCCAAGCGCGAGGCCCAGGTCGCGCATCCGATCGGCGCGCATCGCTCTCGTCAACGCCACGGGCACGACGCTCATCTCAGCAACCCGACGATCTCGTCGGTCGTCTCCGCAACTGCGACTCCGGCCTTGCGGAACGCCTCCTCCTTGCTTCTGGCAGTTCCACGATTACCCGAAATGATGGCGCCTGCGTGGCCCATCCGCTTGCCTTCCGGCGCTGTGCGGCCGGAGATGAATGCAACGGCCTTCAGGCGGCTGCCTTTCGCCAGCAGCTCGGCGGCGTGTTCCTCATCGCTGCCGCCAATCTCGCCGATCACGACCAGGTGGGTGGTTTGGGCATCTTTCTCGAACAGCGCGACGACATCGCTGAACGTCATGCCCAGCACCGGGTCGCCGCCGATACCGACGATCGTCGACTGCCCCATGCCCGCGGCCGAGAGGGCCGAGCCAACCTCGTAGGTGAGGGTTCCGCTGCGAGACACCATGCCGACGTGGCCAGGGCTGGTGATGCGCTGCGGGATGATCCCGATCTTGGCCACACCCGGCGTGATGAGGCCAGGGCAGTTAGCGCCCAGCAGTCGCGCCTTGGGGTAACCACGCAGGAAGTCCTTGACCCGGATCATGTCCTGGATCGGGATGCCCTCCGTGATGCAAACGATCAGCGTGATGCCGGCCGCCGCGGCTTCCATGATCGCGTCGGCTGCGAATGGAGCCGGGACGAAGATGCCGGAAGCATTGGCGCCCGTGGCCTCGACCGCGTCGGCGACCGTGTTGAACACCGGAAGTCCCATCTGGGTGGTGCCGCCCTTGCCCGGGCTTGTGCCCCCGACCACGTTGGTTCCCACCGCCTGCATCTGCTCGGTGTGAAACGAGCCCTCGCGGCCCGTGATGCCCTGCACGATGACCTTCGTTTTGGCGTCGATGAGAATGCTCACGCCTTTACGCCTGCCGACGTCAGCTCGACGATCTTCTTCGCCGCCTCCCAGGCGCTGGCGCCGGGCTCGATCCCGTTGTGGCGGAGAATCTCGCGGCCTTCCTCCTCGCGCGTCCCGCTCATGCGCACCACCAGCGGAAGCGTCATGTGCAGGTTGTCGCGGGCGGTCACGATGCCCTTCGCCACCTCGTCACCACGGGTGATGCCACCGAAGACGTTGATCAGCACG
>DATEGL010000269.1:0-7522 GCA_035280145.1 Candidatus Dormiibacterota bacterium
CGAGGTGGCCGTCTTCGGCCCGCTCGGCAACTTCGTGCTGGACGAAGGCCGACCTGCGATTCTGATCGCCGGAGGGATCGGCGTCACGCCCCTCAAAGGCATGGCGGAATTTGCGACCGACCTCGAGCTGCCCATACCGATCCGGCTCGTCTACAGCAGTCGCAGCGAAGACGAAATCCCATATCGACTCGAACTGGCGTCGCTGGAAAAGAAGAACCCTCATTTCCGCGTGCTGCACACGCTCAGTGGCGAGGTGGGTCCGGGATGGGAGGGCGCGAAGGGCCGCATCGACCGAAGCCTGCTCGAAGAGGCGGCTGGCGACCTCACAGATCCGATCTACTACGTCAGCGGCACTCCAAGCATGGTCGTGAGTATGTGGCGACTACTGCGCAGCGAAGGCATTGCGGCCAGCTCCATCGAGGTTGAAGCGTTCCGCGGATACAGGTAGGCCTGGGGACGCATCAGCACGCTCGGCGACCGATTAGTTCTAGCCGCCGATCAGGTCATAGTTGCGAGGCTTGATCGCATGCAGGAGAAGCGCCCGAAACCCCAGTTTGCATCGATCGTGGCGTCGGTCCTGGCGATCGGATCCGCGGCGCTGGCGGTGATGCTCCTCGCCAGCCTCCACGTGCTAAGCCCCGAGTACTCGCCGGCCTGGCGCATGATCAGCGAATACGCCAACGGCCATTACCCGTGGGTGCTGTCTCTCATGTTCATCGCGTATGGCCTGGGCATTCTCTCGCTCGCCTACGCGATCCGAAAGCAGACTTCGACCCGAGCGAGCAAGGCTGGGCTCGTCCTGCTTGCTGTCTCAGGCATTGCCGCTGGTCCGCAGCGCAATTCGACCTGAGTCAGGTCGCTCTCCACGAGCTGGCGGGAATTCTCGGGATCCTGTGTTTGCCTATCGCGGCAATGTTGATTTCTCCAACGCTGGTTAAGAAGCAACCGTGGTCGAACGAGCGCAGGCTGCTGCTCGGGTTGGCAAATCTGACGTGGATCAGCGTCGTCTTGTGGATGGCGAGCTTCGTGCTGATGGTAGCCACGTTCCTCCATGTGCTTGGCGCCCTGCCGACCTCGGTCCCGACGGAAGTTCCGCCTGGAGCCATCGCCCTCGTGGGATGGACGAATCGCCTTCTCGTTCTCTCGGCGTGGGGGTGGGTTGCAGCGGTCGCGTGGGTTGCGATCAGGCCGAGCGATCGCGCGCCGTCTTCAAGTTCGACCCCAGGCCACGTTAGCGCAAGCCGCTAAACCGAGTGACCGATTGGGGTCACCGTGCGCCGGTCGGGGCGGGCTAAAACGCGCGAGACCGAGGCGCCTGTACCTTCTATCCACGTCGCGAAGAAGCCGCCAATTCGTAGGCCTGCCTCAACCAGCCAAAGATCTCCCTGTCGATTTGCTTCGGCTCGCTGATACGCACCCGATGCGTGACCATGCTGTTCCAGGTGCCCGCCGCCTCAGCTCGCCCTGCCGGCCTCATTCCTTTCAGCTTGATGCCAATGTCGAGGCGATCGGAGGTGATCTGCACCACCGCGAACTTCTTTCCGCCTCGAAGCAAGCTGATATATGACTCCGTGGGGCCCATAGAGACGTCGGGCCCAAACGTCCGGATTTTCGATAACAACTCGTCATAAGGCTGGCGCCATCTGGCTTTACTGCCGCGGAAGTGTCTTGCGACGGCGTCGTCACCAGTTCGTTTCGCGTGCGAGACAGACTTCAGAATCAAGACGATCGTCATTGCGTGACCACGGCCAAGACCGTAGTCGTCTCTCAGCCAGGTCACAATCTGCTCGGCCTTGACGCCGGGCCCCACGAGTCCCTTCGCCGCTGCGAGACTTACCAGCTCATCCGGTGTCTTTCCAGTCTTAGCTTTGATGTTGTCGAGGTATGCCTGGAACGACATCACTCTTCCTCCCTGGAATTGGTGTCGAGATCAAGGCTAAGCTTCCCCGGAGCGCCGGCGCTTGTCCAAAACTGCTTGGTCGCGTCACGGTGCGGTGAGTCCAGATCAGGACACTGAAACGTTTCCGCACGGCGTCGAAGCAAGGACATCTTCCGCGGCGCGGACCTGAAGAACCTTTTCAAGCTTTGATCCGCGCCGCTGGAAGCCTACGGTCAGCGCCGGCTCGCTGCCGGCTTCGGCTGCGCCGTGCGCGAGGCCGGAGCAAGCTGCACGATCCGGATATGGTTGCCAAACGGGTCCCGGATTCCGAAGTCAGTCCCATAGTCGCGCTCAGTGAGGTCGTCACTGATCTCGACTCCCTTGGCCTGGAGCGTCTCGTAGGTCTTCTGCACGTTGTCGGTGGTGAATCCGGCGGTGAATCCGCTCGCACCCTTGCTGATCAGCTCACGCACTTGCTCCGCCGCCTTGGGGTCCATCGAGGGTGGTCCCGGCAGTTCGAGCAGTATGTCGTGTGAGGGGTCGCCCGGGGTCCGCACCGTAAGCCACCGCATTACGCCGAGATCGAGGTCGTTGCTCACCTCGAGCCCCAGCTTGCCAACGTAGAAATCCAGGGCTTTGTCCTGGTCGAACACGAAGATGTGCGAGATGTTGATCGAATTGAGCATCGCTTGTTCCTCCTGTGACATCGAAGTTGTACTCGATGCTATTGGGCGTTCAGGCTGCCCAGCTTCTCCAAAACTGCTCTGTCTTGACTTGGTCTCATCCAGGCCATCGTGAAGCACGTCGGCGCCCGGATGACCTCGCTGTTCGCGCGATAGTCGGTCGGAGTCACGCCCACTATGGCGCGGAAGGTCCGGCTGAACGTGCCCAGGCTTGTGAACCCAACGTCAAGGCAGACGTCCGTGACGTTGCGCTGGGTCTCTCGCAGCAAGAACATCGCGCGCTCGACCCTCCGGCGCTGCAAGTACCGATGCGGCGTCTCACCGAAGGTAGCGCGAAACGTGCGTATGAAATGGGCGTTGGAGACGCTCGCCACCTGGGCCAGCGCCGGTATGTCAAGCGTCTGCGAGTAGGTCCTGTCCATCGCGTCTCGGGCCCGGAGCATGCGACGGTTTAGCTCCTCGACGGCGCGACTCACTCAACACATTCTGCTGGGTTGACAGCCTCATTTCACGTGTGCCCTGGCGGGCTTTGCCTCGACAGCGAGTGAGCGTCTGCTAGGCGTTGCGGGCCGTGAGCGCGCTGCATCGCCTTGGCGAGATCGCCCTGGCCAGTCTCAGTCGCCTTGCTAACGAAAGCGCCGAGAAAACCGCGCGAGCTCCGCTTCGTCTTCGGGTCTGATCGGCCGGACCCCGACTGTCGACACGTCGCGCAAGACGAGGGTTGCTTCACTGTGGCCCGGATGCGTTGCCGTCACGCGTCTCAGACCGGCGATCAGCCACCAGGCGACCCAGATGAACGGAGAGAGGAGGATCAGGGCAACTAACAACACCGGTACAAGATTCAGATACATTGCTGCCTCCTTTGCGCCGACCCTGGGCTCGCGGCGATCTCAGAACCAGGGTCCCTGGTCCTTTGGCGCGGGGGACTTTGGGCCCTGTCGACGTGGTGGGCTCAGAGGCAAAGTTGTCGCCAACGACTGGCTCGAAGGAGACTGCAGATGGATTCACCGACAACGTATTTCCACTGGGGTTTCATCGTCATCTCGCTGCCCAACGTGCTCGTGATCGCCGGCATGATCGTGCTGTTCGCGATTGCGCTCGTGGCGCCGTTCCCGCGCGGAGGTGAAGGACACGATGGACGCCGCTAAGCCCCCTGTCGCCGTTGACGAACCGGACAGCTGGACGCTGCGTGTCCGGCAGGCGATCGAAAAGAACCTGCCGATGGATAACTTCCTGCCCCACCGGCAGCCGTTCTACGTCGGCTCCTGGGTTTACGTGTTCGGCGTGATCACCATTGCGGCGCTCGTCTGGGTGGTGGTTAGCGGAGTGGTCCTCGCCTTCATGGGACCCCAGTGGTGGCACGACTCGGGCGTCGGTCGTTTCTTCAACAGCCTGCATTTCTGGTCGGTGCAGCTGTTCTTCATCTTCATGGTCCTGCACCTGTGGGGTCAGTACTTCATGGCCGGCTGGCGCAACGGGCGCGCTGCGACCTGGGCGATCGGCGTCGTGATCTTCGGCGTCAGCATCCTGACCGCCTTCACCGGATATCTCTCCCAGCAGAATTTCGACTCACAGTTCATCGCCGTGAATGCGAAGGACGCGATGAATGCCGGCGGGGTCGGTGCGTTCTTCAACGTCTTGAACTTCGGCCAGATGTACGGACTGCACATCATGCTTCTGCCGATCGGGGTCACGATCCTCGTCGTGTGGCACATCGTCATGGTCCGCGCGCGTGGGGTCGTCAAACCAATCGATCCCGAAGGAGGGATCCGGTCATGAAGGCGATGGGCGCAACACAGGAGGAGTACTACCGCGGGGTTCGGATGGTCCCGTATGACCTGGTCAAGGAGTTGGTCCTGGCTCTGGCCGGAGTTGGCGTCATCGCTCTCGTGGCATCCGTGATCCTTTCATCGCCAGATGTCGCGCCGGTAACGATCGCCGCATGGTCACAGAGCGATCCCGTCGACTTCGTCACCACCGCGACCGGCGAGCTGGCGGGATCGACCACCAGTGCCGGCTATGGCAATCCCTACAACACAGACGGGTCTGGCCAGGCGTGGGGTCCGATCGCGCCGCAGAAATGGTTCGGCACGCGCATTCCGATCGATTCGGCCGGCACCTTCGTCATCCAGCCTCTCCAGCGCGCAAGCACCGGTAACCCTGACCTCGGTAGCGCATTGGACACCTGGCAGAAGGCAAGCTCTGACCAGCAGGGCAAGTGGACCGATGCCTACGCCAAGGCGCTTGCCAAAGCGACCGCGAAGGACGGCAAGGTCGTGGTCGAGGACGGCGACTACGGATCATTGCCGGTGATGATGTCCAACTTGCTCGCAGTGGCGCAGGCCGGCGGTCTCGACGGGCTCTTGCAGATCAACGGCCGCTTCTACCAGACCGACTACACACCGGCGCTGCTCTTCATGGGCGACGGCGGCTACCTCTCAGCGCAGGCGGAGCAATGGAACCTGCTCGGTAACCAGTGGGGAATGATGAACGAGACCGGACGCTTTCCCGGCCAGACCTGGCTGTGGCTGTACACGATGTGGTACCAAGTCTTCCCATTCAACAACGAGACGGGCTTCCTGGGTCTGAACTCGTCGAACGCAGACCTCGGAATCATCATCCTGATGACGCTGCTCACGGTCGCGCTCGCAGTCGTGCCGTTCATCCCAGTCCTGCGCGACATCCCGCGCTGGGTTCCGATCCACCGCCTGATCTGGCGCGACTACTACGCACCGAAGCGAAGAAGCGCATAGACGACAGCGGGAAGCCTGCAGGGGCCCAGAGCGTATCCGGGCCCCTGTTCACGGTCGCCGACTAGTGAATCGTCACCGTGAGCACGATCGGACCTTTTTCGACCGAAGGCGCTGCATGGGCTGGGCTGGTGTTGATGTTGAGATACGCGACAGAACCACGCTTGGTCTTGGGTTGTACCGTCCCTGTGATGTTTGCCGAGCCGTTGCCGACAAGGCTGGTCAGGGCCAGCCAGCTCGGGACGTTCGTGATCTCCCAGGTGAGTCCCTGAGTCGAACCTGGGATCGTGGCCTGGATGCCGAACGAGCCGCTGGTGCCCGAGGAGAGCACTAAACCGGCCGGGCTGACCGAGATGGCCGGCGGCCGCACATTCAGGCTGATGGTGACGGTCGCACCCTGCTCCACCGAAGACGGACACCTCGCCCAGCCGAACAGGCCGCATGGGGTATAGGTGTCGCGCTCAGCCGCGTAGCTCGCGGCCCCGAACAGGCTGAAGCTGGTTGTTCCTTCGGGGGCCAGGAAGATGGCCGCCTGGTCACTCTGGAAGCTGCCGCTCGCGGTCGACGGAGGCGGCGAGACGTTATACGTGGGTCCGGAAAAGTTCTCCTGCCAGGCAGCCCTGAGGCCGCCACTCTGATCGACGGTCGTGACGGACGGCTGTTCCCAGGTCTGCGTGGTGCTGGCGTTCACCCCCACGCCAACGTCAGTTCCAGCTGACAGGGACAGCCCGACGGTGTAGCTCGTCGAGGACGTCGTGATCGTGGTGGACGGTCCATGGTCAGCAAGCAAGGACGCCGGCGATGCAGCCGTCATCGCGATGTTGCGCTGGAAGATGTAGGGCCCGCAGTGACTGATATCGCACCCCAGGTAGCCGGGCGATGTCAGGGTGCGGGTGGCAAAGAGGTACCAGTCGCCACCGCTGTTGATGTCGTTGAGCCGATAGTCGTCCATCGCGTAGAAGACGTAGTCGTTCCAGGAATCCGTGAAGGATGTGGTGGTCGAGGCAAGCTGCGTCCAGGCTTGGTTTGACGGCGCAACGGCGGCTAGCGCCGACGTGCCGCTGGCCTGCGACGAGATCCACTGGTTCAATCCTTCGGCCGCGCGGGCTTCGCCACCCGCCGCGGCGTATCCCTGATAGACGTGCAGAACGCCGGCTTGGTCAAGACGAGCGCCCTGGAAAACGCTCGCGACGGGGCCGTTCCCGCTGATCGACGCCTGGGGCAGCTCGAGACCGAGGATCCCCGAGAGGCTCGACGCTGGTCCAGCCGCCGCTACCACCGCGTGCGCTTGCAGTGCCTGCCTGGCCGCGCACATCGCCTGGACCGTGGGGTTGGCGAGATCTGACCTTGATAGTCGGAGGACCCCCGAGGTCGGACCGCTTGGGACGCCGGCGCTAATCCCGCTACAGGAAGAAGCACCGGTCGCCCGCGCAGCTCCCGTTTGAGACATAGCTGAAACCGGGAGCGTTGCGACGATGAGGGCACACACCGGGAACAGGGGCAACAGAACGGCACGCATGCGGCGCATTTTTCAAACTCCTCCTTTGTTGTATGAGCGCCGCGAGGTTATGTGGCAGCGGAGATGCCGTCTACCCGTCGAAAGAAGGAAAAATTTGCAAGCGGTTGGCGAATGGCGGCAGCCAACGGCGGGGGTCGTTTAGAGGATGCGCAGACGAGCCGCAGCAGCCACGGCTTCAGCCCGATTCCGAACTGAGAGTCGCGTCAGGAGGTTTTCAACGTAGGACTTGACCGTAGTCTCGCTCAGGTGCAATCGCTCCGCGATCATGGCGTTCGAATTCCCTTCGGCGATGAGCTTGAGCACTTCCTGCTCGCGAGGCGAGAGCCGGATGCCGGGCCGGGCCGGTTCGCCGTTGGGCAGAGCGTCGGCCGCTGCCCGGCCCGCTCCAACGGTGAAGGAAATCTGGTCGACCGCGGCCAGCGACGCTCCAACCACCATCATGATCAGCGACCAGATCAGCACTGTCGTCCATGCGAACGGTTGATGCGCCAGCAGCGTGCCAGCACCCTCGATCACGGCCAGGCCAACGACAAAGATCGCCACACCGCTGAGGGCTCCATCGAGGCCGTCGATCGCCACCGCCTCGATCAGGATCGGCACGTAGAAAGCGCTCTGGCCGCCTCCCGGCAAGCCGGTGAAAATCGTGAGGAAAACCAGGCATCCAAGCTGATCGAAGACTGCCCCCAGCCTC
>DATEGL010000270.1:0-2643 GCA_035280145.1 Candidatus Dormiibacterota bacterium
GCCGTCGAGGCCATCGAGAAGCCCAGCGCCTGCATCTGCAGCCGCTTCTTCACCTCGTCGAGGCGACTCAGCGAGCGCACCGTGAGCCAGATCAGGATCGCCGCCGGCACCGCGGGCAGCGCCGCCACCTCATACGACCACGCGACGCCGCGGTTCGCCCCGACGACGATCACTGTGCCCACCAGGAACATCAGGTAGGCAAGGACCGCCAGCCCGAACTGGATCTGCGTCTTGTAGGTGACCCAGTTCGACAGCGCCGCGAACACTGGCGTGTCCGGCGGCGAGGCGAACGCAACCGGGGCCGGCGTCTCCGTGCGCACGAAGGGCGACGCCGCGTGGCTGTACAGCGGGTCGACTGGCGATTCGGCCGGAGGCGAAGGAAACTGCTCGCTCACACCGAGCGATGATGCTAACCCGGCCGGCCGGGTCTTCAGCCCGCCTTAGTTGACACCGGGGCGCCTGATTGCCTTTACAGCACCGCCGACCCGGTTCACAGCCCTGGCGGCTGCGTCCTGACTTCCTAGCTCCCTGAAGCCTGCTGGGCTGGGTGTCGCACTCGGTCCAGCAGAACCAGCGCGACCCAGAAGATCAGCACCGCGTTGAGCGCGTGAAGGGCCGAGATCTCGCGCACAGGCTCCGGCGCGGCGGAGTGGTAAGGGACCAGGAGAAGCGACTGCAGCACGACCAGGCCGAACATCGCCGCGGCCAGCCATCGAGTCCGGACTGGCACGCCTGCATACCAGCCGATCGGCACCAGCAGTAGGGGCAGCACCCCGACCAAGAACGGGTTCACACCCGCATGCCAGAAGAAGAGCGACGCGTTGCCGAAGATGCCAAGACCGGCCAGGAAGAACTGCAGAACGGTCGCCGCGAAGACGACGTAGATCCCGTATTTGAAGATCTGTCCCGCGAGAGCCTTGCTCAAGCCAGCGATACCTTAAAGCGATCCACGTAGTCGCGGTCACCCAACTTTTTCAATATCGCCAGTCCGTCGTCGATTTCTGACGAATCACCGCCGAGAAGTCCTCGCTCCGCCTTTGCGCGACCGAGTTGCGGCACCGCGCCAACGCGTTCCCAGATCTCGATCGCCGCAGTCATCTCCCCCGCATCCTTGAACGCCAGGGCCCGCGCTCGCCGGACCTGGCCTTCCAGCAAAGGCACGTGGGCGCCCTGCGCCCTAGCCAGCCCGAGCTCGAGAAACGCATTCGGGACGGCAACGCGCAGGTCGTTCGCCAGGTTGAACCGCCGCTCGGCAAGATCCGTCGGATAGCGAGCCAGAAGAAACCCGTCGTCCTCTCCGATCGCGGGATTGCCCTGGAGGTACTGGACCATGATCCGGTTGCGGTTGTCGGCCGGGAACCGAAGTGCGATCGACTCGATCGCGTCGATGGCGGCACCTGTCACCCGGGAATCGCCGCGCGCCTTGCCTATGTCGAAGCCGCTCCAGAAGCCGCGCAGCGCGTAACCCGCAGCATGGGACCCTGCGTCGTGCCAGGCTTCGACCGCGCGCCAGAACGCCACGAGCGCGTCATCCCACATGCCGAGGCAGTACAGGATCTGCGCACGCCACGCGTACAGACCCAGGGCCGGATATGGGGCCTGGCCCGGCAGGATGCGGGCGAACATCTCGGCCGAATCGCGCTCGCCGGTGGAGAGGTCCCCCATGAGGTAAGACATCCACGCGACCATCGAGTGCGCGTCGAGCCGCTCGTAGAAGTTGAGCCTGGGCTCGAGGGCGATTCGCCTGTAGGCCAGGTCGCGAGCACCGGACCAATCGTTGCGCGAGGCCGCCACACCGGCGATTCCATCGATCGCGATGCTCTGGAGGTCGACGTCACCGAGCTCGACGGCGATCTCCAGCGCTCGTTCGCCACTCGCCTGGGATCGGGCCATCTCTTCAGGCGTGGGATCACGATCGGCTTGAATCCAGAACGGAAAGAACGAGTCGGCGGCAAGGAAGCGCCCGACGACGTACTTGTCCTGGGCTTTCTTGAGCAGGCGCTGGCCGCGCGTGCGAACGCCGGCCATCCATTCCTCTGTCGGCCTGTCACCGACGGAGCCTACCCAGCGCATCGCGACCATCAACATCCCGGCCAGGGCGCGGAGCTGGTCGTCCACAGGGCACTTCAGCTTTTCGTAGCCTTCCAACGCGAGGCGGTACTCCTCGAGGCCGCTGTCGCCCGCCGTGATATCGCCGATCAGCTCGTGCAGGTGCGGCAGCCGGACCGGTTCCACGAAATCGAAGGCAGCTCTGATGTGGCGCACGGCCTCCGGCGTCGCTGCCGCGGCAGCCGCCACGTCCGCCGCTTTTTGAAGCCACTTCGCGGCCTGCTCGCGGATCTTTCTCGTCTGCTCCGTGTTCGGTTCGAGAGCCGTGTACAGGACCGCGGACTCGCGGTAGTGGAAGGCAAGGATCTCGGCCACCGCCACCTCGCGCTCGCCGGCGACGGATTCGCCCCACGTCGCGGCTTGCGCGTGGAGCCGCGCGCGCTCGGCGCGGGGCAGCGTGCTGTACGCGACCTCCTGGATGAGGATGTGACGGAACGTGTAGCGGTCGGCGTCGGTCGAGCGGATGAGGTCGCGGTCGATGAGGTTCTCGCAAAGCGCGGTCACCTCCTGGACGTTCATCGATTCCAGCGCAGC
>DATEGL010000271.1:0-2150 GCA_035280145.1 Candidatus Dormiibacterota bacterium
GTCCGCGAGTGGGAATCCCCATCCAGCCCCGTCGATGACGATCCCGAGGGCCGCCGCGAACGCTACTGCCAACACAGAACCAATCACCGCCGCGATCTGCGCCCGTCTCCTGGCGGTAGGACCTGTCAGTGCCCCGACCAGGAGGATGAAAGTGATGAACATCACAGCATCCAGGAGCCACATCGCCGGCTCAGTCAGGATGTGCGGGTTGCGGAACCGCGCCGACCCGCGTGAGTCGACGATGGACAGCAGGACCAGCGCGTAGACGACCGTCAACACCAGGCGGGCCAACCGCCCAAGAGGGCCGGTGGGCTGATAGACGTAACTGACAAGCGGGTGCCGCCGTGTAATCTCATTCATGAACCGGAATATACCACATGATGAAGTATCTACACAATATAGCCACTGCCGAATTCTGGCAGCTACAGTTCAACCATGCCGACCGAGATCGTCATCGAGACCAGGGACGAACCTGGCGTGATCGCGGCGATCGGTGAACTCTTCGGAGAGTGGCGCATCAACATTCGGGCTGCGGCCGCTTTCACCTACGAGGGCAAAGGCTTCCTCCACTTCGTGGTCAACGACGCCGAGCGTGCCATCGCCGCCCTGAAGCCGGCGGGTTGGAACGTCGTCCAGCGCCGCGAGGTCCTCCAGGTCTCCCTCGATGATCAACCGGGCGAGCTCGGGCGCTACGCCCGGCGCCTGGCCAACGCCGGGATCAGCATCAGCACGCTCTACAGCGCAGGGGGGCATGGCGGCGACGTGGAGCTGATCGTGGCCGTCGAGAATGTCGAGGCGGCAAAAGAGGTCTAGCCGGGGAAGTTTCGGGCGCTCGGCGTGTTGAGCACGAGATGCTGGTCGTACCCTTGAATCAAACGAATCCCCAGCAAGAGGATGACGTCTCGGCACAGATCGTCGCCTTGCGCCCGCGGCTCGTGCGGTTCGCCTGGTCTCTGACGCGCGACTCGTCAGCGGCAGAGGATCTGGCTCAAGAAACCATCGCCCGCGCCCTGACATCGCAGTGGCGCTTCCAGCCCGGAACGAATCTCAAGGCGTGGCTCTTTCGGATCCTGCGCAACGTCCACCTGAACATCGTTCGCGGCGCCAGGGCGCATTCGGCGCTCGTGTCGATCGAGCAGCTTGTCGTCGAGGCGAACCCGACCATGAATACCGATCCGGTGGCGGCACGGGTGATCGAACGGGCGGAAATGCAGCAAATCGTCGAGGCCTACCGCACCCTGCCGCCGGCATACGCGCTTCCGCTCTACCTGACCGCGGTCGAGGAGCTCACCTACGCAGAGGCGGCCGCGATCATCGACATCCCGGTCGGAACCGTCATGTCTCGCGTCTATCGCGCCCGGCGGCTTCTGATCTCGCGGCTCAGGGAGGGCCAATAACGGTGACGGCCTGCGCACCCCACCGCGAGTTCCTGGCCGCGATCGCGGACGGTGAGACACAGCTGGTGCCGGCCGAGACGCTCGATCACGTGACCGAGTGCGCCGACTGCCGCCAAGAGATTCGCACGCAGCAGCTGCTCACGTCCCGACTCAGACAGGCTGTTGAACAGCTCGAAGAGAGGGCTCACGGCCCGCGCGAAACTCCCCTGATCACACGACGCACGCGAGTCGCGGCGGCCGGCGTGGCGGGCGCGATTCTCATCGCGGCGGCAGGCGGCATCGCCTGGTTTGGAGCCTCGCGGCCGGACCCGGTGCAGGCAGCCGTCAGCGCCGCAACGCAGCCTATGCAGCTCCAATCGACAGACCCCGACCAGGTCGGCCAATGGTGCTTCCAGGCGTCAGGCAGGGATCTGCCTGCGATTCACCTCGACGGAATGCAGGTAGCCGGCGCGCGGATGGACAGGGCCGGTTCCACCGACATCGTGACCGTCGTTTACACCACGCCCACCGGATCACAGGTCACCGTGAGCTGGCTCGAAGGCCAGGCTCCGTCAGCATCCGGAGTCGAGGACAGAACGCTAACCGGCCACCAGGTTCTGATCATTCATGCGCCGGTCGGCACGGCCGTGGTCATGGGGTCGTCCGCCGACGCCCGCTGGCAGATGGCCGCCGCTATCGAATCGACCGCGGCCTGACGAGAGACCAGGCGGCCGCGCAGTGGGGAGCGGGGGAGGATTGGTCGGAGGTCTACGT
>DATEGL010000272.1:0-3053 GCA_035280145.1 Candidatus Dormiibacterota bacterium
AGCGCGCCAGAGCAAAGCTCCGCACTTCGTAGACCACGTCCTGGTCGAGCTGGAGAACAGCTTCGGCTCTGCGGCCGTCCAGCAAGGCGGCTTCACCGTGCGTACGACCCTCGACCTCGATCTGCAGCAGACGGCTGAGCAAGCGGTCACCAACGGTGTGGTGGATCTGCACCGCTACAACGTCAACAACGCCGCGTTGCTGGCCGCCGACCCGAAGACTGGAGAGGTCCGGGCGTGGGTGGGGTCCGCACGGTTGACTCCGCGCCACAACCCTGAGCTGGGAACTCCTTCTCCGTTCCTTTATTGGCCTAGCAGCTAAAGCCTCCGGAGTAGACAAAGGACGAGCCCGACACCACTGTGAACGTGACCACGATGTGAATGAGCGCCCGGTTGGAGCTCGTTTCGATGGATCTGAAATGGCCGCTCAAACTGCTTGTCGGGGATGCCTGCTGCCCCTCAAGTGAAAAGTCGAAGCTGCCGGCGCCGCACGGGGTCGTCACATTGAAAGTGCCCATGGCGTGGGCCGTGGCGCTCCCGTCCGGATGAAACACCTCAATGGCCTGTTCCGACCACGTCCCCGACAGTGTGCCGCCGATGGTTCCTTTGAGAGTCGCGTCGATGATGACGTTGCCGTCGGCGAACCGGGGCGGACCGTTGGGTGTGAAGGTGAGCGTGCCGGTGCCGCTCGCATTGCCGGGCGTATCGGCCAGGGCTGGTATGGCCGCCCCGGCGAGCAACCCGGCGGCAGCGATGGCAGAGCACATGAGACCGAGATATCTGGTCATTACCGTTTCTCCAGAATCTGACAGCCGGTGGCGGAGGTAAGTCTCTGCCGCGCCGGCGGTCCGGTCAAGGGACGCGCCTGAGCTGTACCTCGCTCGGGTATTGTCACTACGCGGATGGCGCGGGTGGTCATCGTCGGTGGTGGTGGGACCGGGGACGCGGCGGCGTTTACGCTGCGCAAGCGCGGCTTCGACGGCGAGGTGGTCATTCTCAGTGCCGACACCGACCGGCCGTATGACAGGCCTTACCTTTCGAAGGAGTTTCTGCGCAGCGAGATCGAGCGCGACAAAGTGTTCCTTCACGCCGACGCGGATTACGAGAAGGACCGGATCGACCTGCGTCTCGAGCAGCGAGTGGTCGGCGGTTCACTGAAGGAGCAAAAGCTCTTTCTTTCAGATGGCGAGGAGGTCACCTTCGACGTCCTGGTGTTCGGCCTGGGAGGCACGCCGAGGCACCTTCCCGATCAGCCACACGCGGCAAACGTCCTGACGCTCCGATCGTTGCGCGACAGCCAGGCCATCAAAGAGACGGTCGGCAAGTGCACGCGACTGCTGCTTGTCGGCGCCGGTTTCATCGGGGCGGAGGTCGGCGCCTCGACCCGCAAGCTGGGCAAGGATGTGTTGATGGTCGAGGTGGCCGATGTTCCGCTGCAGCGAGCGTTGGGCCGTGAGGTGGGCGAGATCTACGCCGGCATTCACCGCGACCATGGCGTCGATGTTCGCACCGGCACGCATGTCGAGCAGTGGCACGTAGACGGCGATCGTGTGGTCGCGGTCACCCTGTCCGATGGCCAGCGCGAGGATGTTGACGCGGTCCTGGTCGCGGTCGGCATCGAGCCCAACCTCGAGCTGCCGAAAGCGCTCGGCCTCCAGATCGATGGCGGCGGGGTGCGCGTCGACGAGGGACTCCTGGCAGCCGACAAGGTCTACGTCGGCGGGGACGTCGCCTATCACCATCACCCGGTGTTGGGCCGCTCCATTCGCGTCGAGCACTGGGAGGTGGCGAAGGGACACGGGCGGGGCATTGGCGCGTCGATTGCGGGCGGACACGCGCCATACACGAGGATTCCCTACTTCTGGTCTGACCAGTACGACGTCAACCTCGAGTATCGCGGCAACGCCTCCGGTGAAGACTCGGCAGTCTGGCGAGGCGACCGCGAGGCCCTGACGTTTTCCGTCTTCTATCTGCGCGACGGGGTGGTCGAAGGAGTGCTGTCGATGAACGACGGCAAGACCAATGAGCTCGGCGGCAAGCTCATCGAGGGCCGCCGGCGGATCGACCCAAGCGACCTGCAAAGCGCGGACCTGGCGGAGCTGGCAACGGCCCAGGCATAGACTCCTCTAGGCGTGGCGTTTTTTGTGTCGCCGGATGGAGTCCGCCTGCATTACGAGATCGAAGGCTCAGGCCCGCCGATGGTGCTGCACCTCGGCGCGGGCGCGGATTCGGACCTGTGGCGTGCGGCCGGCTATGTCGAGCGACTCTCTTCCACATACACGTGTGTGTTGTTTGACCACCGCGGCCACGGCAAGAGCGACCATCCCCTGAGCCTCGAGGCGAACCACATCGATCGCTACGCGGCCGACGTGGCTGCTCTCGTCGCCCATCTCGGCTATTCGAGCGTCGCCTTCTTCGGCTGGTCCAACGGCGTAGCGGTCGGCTTCAAGGCGGCACAAGACCACCCCGAGATGTTCAACTCGCTGGTGCTCTTCGGCGGCATCGGGCGTCGCGCGACGCCGGAGCAGATAGCGCAATCCATCGCCGAACGCCTGCCCCTGATCCGACAGAAAGGATGGTGGTACTTGCTCGAGCAGATGCAGGCCGCGGAAAAGATCCCCGTGCCGGAGTGGTTCCTGGATCGCGTCGTCAGGAGCGACACCGGGCCGTGGATCGCCTATACCGAGGCGCGCAAGGACTGGTCCTGGAGCCCCTGGGATGCCATGCCCCTCATCTCAGCTCCCACGCTGCTGCTGGCAGGAGAGCTTGAGGATCCCGAGGACATCCTGGCCGAGGTCGCCGCCGAGATGCCTGACGCAACCCGGATTCGCGTCCCCGAACGCGAGCACATCAACGCTTTCCTGTACAGCGATTTCGTGGTTCCGCGCGTGCTGGAGTTTCTCTCGACCGCAACGCCTCAGGCGACCGGCTGATTCTCCTCGGGCACGAGCCAGGGCAGCGCCTCGCCAAGCGGGCGCAGCAGCGTGGCCTGCTGCTCTCCGCTGATGAGGTTGCCGGCGACCAGACCAAGCGCGGCCATGAACGCCGCGTCCTCC
>DATEGL010000273.1:0-7783 GCA_035280145.1 Candidatus Dormiibacterota bacterium
GAACTTCTCGTGAAGCGCAGGGTCCTCGATGTCTTGAAATCCCGGCAGTCGCGCCGGGATCGCACCCATGTCCCCGCCGCCCTGCACGTTGTTCTGGCCGCGCAGCGGGTTCAGCCCGCAGCCGTAACGGCCGACCTTGCCCGTCAGCAGCCCCAGGTTGATGAGGGCGAGAACGTTGTCCGTTGCGTTGTGGTGCTCGGTGATGCCGAGCGTCCAGCAGATCATCCCGCGCTCAGCGCGCGCGTAGTCGAGGGCGACATCGCGAATCGCCGAGGCAGGCACACCGGTCTCGGCCTCGGCTCTGTCGAGCGGGTACGCCTCCACGGAGCGGGCGAAGTCCTCGTAGCCCGTGGTCGCGCACGCGATGAACTCTGCGTCAGCCAGACCGGCGTGGATGATATCGCGCGCCATCGCGTTGGCGAGCGCGATGTCGCTTCCCACGTCGATGCCGAGCCAGACGTCAGCCCACTGGGCGGAGCCGGTCCGCCGCGGATCCACCGCGACCAGTCGCGCGCCGTTGCGCACGCCACGAAGGACGTGATGGAAAAAGATCGGGTGAGTCTCCCGCGCGTTGGAGCCCCACAGGATGATCACGTTGGTCTCTTCGGCCTCCCTGTACGAGGAGGTCCCGCCTCCGGCTCCGAACACTGTCGCCAGACCGGCGACGCTCGGAGCGTGTCAAGTCCTGTTGCAGCTGTCGACGTTGTTGGTGTGCATGACCACGCGCGTGAACTTCTGGGCCATGAAGTTCATCTCGTTGGTGGTCTTCGAGCAGCTGAACATCCCGAAGGCCTGCGGCCCTACATTGCGAGCCTTCTCGAAACCGCCGGCGGCCCTCGTGAGCGCCTCATCCCACGACGCGGGCAGGAGGCGACCATCCTCTCTGACCAGTGGCTCGGTCAGACGGATCAACCCGTCGGACATGTTCAGAACCTTACGCCTTGCTCTCCGCTACGAAGTCCCGGATGCGCCGCAGGCCAAGCTTCAGCTCGTCCTCGGATTGGGTGTAGGCGATCCGGATGAAACCCTTGCCCGCGGCGCCGAAGGCAGTGCCCGGCAGCACGGCAACGCCCGCCTCGTTGAGCAGCCGGTTGGCCAGCTCGTGCTCGTCGAAGCCCGTGCCCTCGATGTTGGGGAAGGCGTAGAAGGCGCCCTGGGGCCGCGCGCACCGCATGCCCGGGATCTCGTTGATGCCATCGACGACCAGGTCACGACGGTGCTCGAAGACCTTCACCATGCGGCGCACCGCGTGCTCTGACTCCGGCGAGCCCAGCGCCTCGATCGCCGCGATCTGCGTGAACGCCGCCGCGCACGACGACGAGTTGATCATCAAGGTGTCGAGCTTCGCCGCCAGCTCGCGGGGAGCCACGGCGTAACCAAGCCTCCAGCCTGTCATCGCGTACGACTTCGAGAGACCGTCCATCAGCACCGTGCGCTCGCGCATGCCTGGCCTGGAAAGCGGCGAAACGTGCTGGAATCCGTACACGAGCTGGCTGTAGATCTCATCGGAAACGACGAGGAGGTCGTGCTTGTGCGCCAGGTCGCACACGAAGTCGACGTCCTCTTCCGTCAGCACACCACCGGTCGGATTCTGCGGCGTGTTGATGATCAGCATCCGCGTCCTGGGTGTGATCAGCGACGCGAGCTCGTCGAGGTCCATCCGGAAATTCGTCTCCTCGCGGAGGGTGACCGGTTTCGGCACAGCGCCGATGAAGTTCACCTGTGAGGCGTAGGCGGGATAGCCGGGGTCGGGAAGGATGACCTCATCGCCTGGCTCCACGCACGCGAGCAGCGTGAACAGAAGCACGTTCTTCGACCCAGGCACGAGCACCACGTCGTAGGGATCGACCTGCGTGTCGAGCATGCGTCCGACAAATCCGGCGACCGCTTCGCGCGCCTCGAAGATCCCGCTCGCCGGCGTGTAGTGCGTGTAGCCGTTCTGCATCGCGCCGATCCCGGCTTCGACGATGTTGTCGGGCGTGGCGAAGTCGGGCTCACCGATCTCGAGGTGGACGATCTTCTTGCCTTCGGCCTCCAGCTTCCGCGCCCGCGCCAGCACCTCGAAGGCGCCCTCGGTCCCGAGGCGCGACATCCTTTTAGCGAATCGAACTGCGGTGCTCACAGGAGTCGAATCGTAGTCGACCACAGCACTAAGATCGCGGCGTGGACCTCGGCCTGAAAGGTAAGCGCGCCCTGGTCACGGCAGCAAGCAAAGGCCTTGGCCGAGCGGTGGCGGAAGCCCTGCTCGAAGAGGGCTGTCGGGTCTGCATCAGCTCCCGCGACGACGCCCGCATTCAAGCCGCGGCCGACGAGATGTCTGCCGGCAATGCCGAGGTGCACGCCATGGCCGCGGATGTCGGAAAGGCGGAAGACTGCGCTGAGCTCTTCGACTGGACTGTCCGTACTCTCGACGGACTCGACATCCTGATCAACAACACGGGCGGGCCGCCGGCCGGCGGCGTGATGGAGCTGGACCAGGCCGAGTGGGGTCGGGCTTTCGAGAGCATCCTCATGAGCGCGATACGCCTGAGTCGTGCGGCGATCCCGGTGATGCGGCGAGGAGGCGGCGGCTCGATCGTCAATCTTGCTTCGCTAACAGCCAAGCAGCCGATCGACGGGATCGCTCTCTCCAACGCGTTTCGACCCGCATTGATCGGCATGGCCAAGACACTGTCCCGCGAGGCGGCGCCGGACGTCCGGGTGAACAACATCGCCACCGAGCGCATCCTCACCGACCGAATCGTGGATATTGCCGGCCGGGTCTGGCGTGCTGAGGGCGAGTCTGTCCAGGACGTGGTCGATCGGATGGCCCGCGAAGTGCCCATGCGTAGATATGGCACACCCAGGGAGCTGGCGAACGCCGTTGTGTTCCTGGCCAGCCCCGCCGCAAGCTACATCACGGGTGTGACCCTGGCCGTCGATGGCGGGCTCGACCGGGGCCTGTACTGAGACAGCGCCCGTCGGGCGTCACCGCTAGCCCGTCGTGTTCACATACCAGTCGGTGACGTACTGGAACCGGTCGGATGGCTCGATCGCCTTGTTCAGGTGCACACCGTGGACGCGCTGCGACACCGCGTATTCATACCGCCCGGCATACAGAAAGATCGCCGGCGCGACGTCGGCCATGATCATCTGGAAGTCGATGTAGGCGGCGAGTCGTGAAGGCGGATCCACCGCGGCGCGGCCGTCCTCCAGGTCCTTATCGATGATTCCCCACCCTCGCGAGTAGGCGAAGTTCAGCGCGCCAGCCGCCGCGCTCGAATGCCAGAGCCAGTACTGGTCTGGGTCGGCGCCGACGTCGATCGAGATCAACGCCATCTGGTATTTGCGCGTCAACAGGTAGTCGGTGAGCAGCTTGGAAGCCGGCAGGGGCTTCACCTCCACCTGGACGCCGACGTCGGCCAGCTGGTGCGCGATCTCGTCCGCAATCTGCTGGTTGGGGTACGAATCGGCGGCCACAAGTGTGACGTGAAAGACCACGCCTTTCCGGGCACGAACCTTCGTGGTGGCGTCGGGCACCCACCCGGCCTGGTCCAGCGCCCGCGCTGCACCGATCGCGTCAAATGGATGCAGTGCCCCGGCCGCGGCGGAGTAAGCCCAGCCTGCGGTCGGGATCGGGTTCGGGTCGGCGTCCGCTCGACCCGCGAACACGTTGCTGATCAGCTTCTGGCGGTCGATCGCCTGCACGAGGGCGACCCGCACCTTCGGGTCGCCGAAGAACGTCTTGCTGTCGCCCTCCCCATTGAAGGTCACGAACGAGTTCGTGAACATTCGACTCTCCTGCACCAGGAGGTCCGTGCGGCCCTGCAAGGTCTCGACCTCTCGGGGTTGAATGCCGCCCACCAGGTCGGCGGCGCCGGACAGCACTGCGCGGATCGCAAGCTGCGGATCGGTGGCCGGATAGGTGCGCAAGACCAGGTGATCCAGGTACGGCGACGGCACGGCGTACTGGTTGCGGTCGAGTGTGATCGCGAGCTGGTTGATCGCGCCGACACGAAACGGCCCCGTGCCGAACGCGCGGACCGCGCTGTACTGGCTTGCCGATATCTGCGCCGGCGCCATGCCCTGGTAGATGTGCTTCGGGATGATCCCGATTCGCAGCGTCAGCGGGAACGAGGCTTCAGGAGCACGCAGCGTGAACACCACCTGGCCCCGACCACCTGCGGCGACGCCGACCTGCCGCCACGTGTCGGCGCCCGGCTGCGTGTACTCCAGATCCTGCAGAACGTGAAACGTGAACAGCACATCGTCGGCGCTGAAGGGCTGCCCGTCCGCCCACTTCACGTTGTCGCGGACGTTGAACGTGTAGGTGAGATGGTCGATGGAGACGGCCCAGTCAGAAGCCAGGACGCCGACCACGTTCTGCTGCGCGTCGACGCCGGTCAATCCCTGGTAGATGAGGCTGTCGACGTCTCGCGCGCTCTCGTTGCTCTCGAACAGTGGGTTGAGGACTGCCGGCTGGCCGAGGAGCGCCTCGATCGCGGTGCCGCCGCGAGCGGGCTTGGGCACCGTGGCGACCGGCTGGCATGCGGCGACTGCCAGCACCGCCGCAACAGCGGCGGCCGCGAGTCCCTTACGTCGCGTGCGTGACCACCCAGACGTTGGCTACCGAACAGATTAGGAAGGCGCCAACGAGCACCCAGGTCGTCCAGTAAATCTGCCGCTCCAGCCCGCGGCGGGTGCGGTAACCGCCGCCCAGCCCGTCACCGCCGCCGCCGATGGTGCCGCCGAGGCCACTCGCTTTCGGGGTCTGAATGAGAATGCCGGCCGTCAACAGGACGGCGAGGATAGCCTCCGCGATGACCAGCGCGTTCTGGAGTCTTGCCATCAGATCCGGTCGATTCTACCTACGCGACTATGCCCACACGGAGCCGAAGCGCGAGTTGATCGTGTCCCAGTTCAACGTGTTGAACCACGCGGTCACGTAGTCCGCGCGCCGGTTCTGGTACTTCAGGTAGTAAGCGTGCTCCCACACGTCGACGCCGAGAATCGGCGTAAGGCCCTCCATGTAGGGGCTGTCCTGGTTCGGAAATCCCTTCACCGAGAGCTTGCCGCTCTTGTCGACGACGAGCCAGGCCCATCCGCTGCCGAACTGCCCGACCGCCGCCTTCGAGAGCTGCTCCTTGAATGCGTCATAGCCGCCGAACGTGTTCTTCAAGGCATCCGCGATGCGGCCGTTGGGGTTGCCCCCGCCGCCCGGAGTCATGATCGTCCAGAAGATCGAGTGGTTCGAGTGGCCGCCGGCGTTGTTGCGGATCGCCGTCCTGATGTCTTCGGGCACCTCGTTGATGCTCCAGAGGAGGTCCTCCAGGGTGCGGCTCCCCCACTCCGGGTGCTTCTCGAGCGCGGCGTTGACGTTGTTGACGTAGGCCGCGTGGTGCTTGTCGTGGTGGATCTGCATGGTCGTCGCGTCGATGTGCGGCTCGAGCGCATCGAACGCGTAGGGCAGCGCAGGAAGCTCAAACGCCATCTTTTCCAGGAACCCCCCTTTTTGAGTTGAAACCAGTCTAAGTGCTCCGAGATTTCGAACCGGAAGCCTGAGCCTTGACCGCCGCCGCGCGGCGTTCGATCTCACCGGGATCGCCAAGGTACCGCCAGGACAGCGGCCGGAGGTCCCCGTCGAGCTCGTAGACCCTCGGCACGCCCGTAGGGATGTTCAGCTCCACCACCTCTTCATCACCGAGCCGGTCGAGGTGTTTGACCAGCGCGCGCAGGCTGTTGCCGTGCGCCGAGACGAGCACGCAGGGCAGCACGCGAAGGTCAGGCACGATCGCGTCGTACCAGTACGGAAGCATCCGCTCGACCACGTCCTTCAAGCACTCCGAGGCCGGGAGGAGCTCCGGCGGAAGCGACGCGTAGCGCGGGTCGTGGGACGGGTGGCGCTCATCATTGGGGTCGAGCTCCGGAGGCCGAACGTCATAGCTCCGGCGCCACACCTTGACCTGCGCCTCCCCGTACCGGTCCGCGGTCTGCTGCTTGTTCATGCCCTGGAGCGCTCCGTAATGGCGCTCGTTCAAGCGCCAGCTTCGCTTGACCGGGAGCCAGGACAGCTCCATCTCGGCCAGGGCGAGCTGCGTTGTCTGGATGGCCCGCAACAGAAGTGATTCGTGAACGACGCCGGGCGCCAGGCCGGCCTCTCGCACCAACCGTCCCGCCTCGATCGCCTCCTTCACGCCGCGGTCGCTCAAGGGGACGTCGGTCCAGCCCGTGAAAAGGTTCTCGAGGTTCCAGGTGCTCTCTCCGTGCCGAAGGAGGATCAGGGTGCTAGCGCTGGGCATAGACCTCCGCCGTGACCTTCACGATGTGGGCGAACTCGCTCGCGTCGAGGCTCGCGCCGCCGACCAACACGCCGTCGCAATAGGGCAGCTCGACATATGCCTGGACGTTGCGTGAGTTCACGCTGCCTCCGTACAGGATGCGCACCTTCCGCGCTGCACCGGCGCCGATCATCTCGCCAACTATGCGGCGGATCAGGCGCATCGTCTTGTACGCGTGCTCAGGATCGGCGTTCTTGCCTGTGCCGATCGCCCACACCGGCTCGTACGCGATGACCAGCCTTGCCGAGTCGTCGGCCGACAGGTTGGCGAGCCCGGCACGAACCTGGGCTGACACGACCTGGTCCGACGTGCCGGCGTCGTAGTGGTCGGCCAGTTCGCCGACGCACATGATCACGCTCATCTCGTTGGCGAGGACCGCGGCTGTCTTCTTGGCCACCATCTCATCCGTCTCGCCGAGGTAGAGACGCCGCTCCGAGTGGCCCACGATCACCCACTGGCATACGCTCTTCAGCATCGGCGGCGAGATCTCGCCGGTGTAGGCACCGCTGGGCTCCCAGAAACAGTCCTGCGCGCCGAGCTTGACGCCCGACTCGATGATCAGGTCCGACACCGGCAGCAGCCACAGGAACGGGGGAAAGATGGACACCTCTACGCGATCGGCGTGACCACGCGCCACCGCCATCACCCCGCGGACGAGGTCGAGCGCGTCATCGAGGTTGGTCGGGTTCATCTTCCAGTTCGCCGCCACGAGCGGCATGCCTGGCGGGCGGCTCGCCACCTAACTCTCTTGCAGGATGGCGACACCCGGAAGCTCTTTGCCTTCCAGGTACTCGAGCGTCGCGCCGCCGCCGGTCGAGACGTGTGAGAAGCGCCCGCTGAGACCAAGCACTTCGATGGCCGCCACTGTGTCGCCGCCGCCCACCAGCGCGTAGGCGCCAGAGCGCGCGATTGCCTCGCCTACAGCCCTCGTGCCGTCGCTGAAGTCGTTGATCTCGGCGACGCCCACCGGTCCATTCCAGATCACGGTCCCGGTGCCTCGCAGCCGCTCCTCGAAGAGGGCGACGGATCGGGGACCGATGTCCAGGGCCATCCAGCCGGGATCAACGCCGTCCGCTTCCATGATGCGGAGGGCCTCGCCCGCCTCCATCTTGCGCGCGCAAACCACGTCGACCGGCAGCACAAGCTTGCCGCCCGCCAGCGCGGCGACATCGCGTGCCTCCTGCAGCGCGGTGTCCTCGACCAGCCCGCTGCCCGTCGGCCAGCCACGCGCCTTGAAGAATGTGTTCGCCATGGCACCGCCGATGATGAGGGTGTCGACCTTTTCGAGCAGGTTGCGCAGCACGCCCACCTTCGTCGAGACCTTCGCCCCGCCGACCACCGCCACGAGCGGCCGGCGCGGATCGTCGAGAGCTCGGTGCAGGGCGCTCAGCTCGGCCTCCATCAGCTCACCCGCGAAGGCCGGCAGGTACGCGGCGACGCCCACGACCGACGCGTGCGCGCGGTGC
>DATEGL010000274.1:0-5012 GCA_035280145.1 Candidatus Dormiibacterota bacterium
CGCCGGCGTTCACTCTCGGAACCTGGCGCCGTGTCTTTTCTCCAGCCCCAGCCTGATCTCCGACATCGTTCTGTCCACTTCGGCGTCCGTCAGGGTGCGCTCCGGGCTCCGGAAAGTCAAGGTAAACGCGATGCTCTTGTGGCCCTCCGCCACTTGCGGCCCGTGATATTCGTCAAACGCACGAGCCAGCTCGAGAAGGTCGCCGGCCGATTCTTTGATCGTCGCGAGGATGGCTTCGGCGGCCACCATCTCCTCGACTACGACCGCTATGTCGCGCTCGGCCGTCGGGAATCGCGGGAGGGGCATCGCGTGAGGAATTTCAGCCGCGGCCAACAGCGGCTCGACGTCGATCTCAAAGGCCACGAGCCTGCCCCCGATTCCGCCCGAGGCTGCGACCGTCGGGTGCAGCTCACCGATGTAGCCGAGCTGCCTGCCTTCCATGACGACGGCCCCACAGCGTCCGGGATGAAACAGCTGGGCCGCAGCGCGGTCGTAGCCTGCGGCGGGCGCCGCCAGCGAAGCGATGCAGGCATCGAGGACCGACTTCAAGCCGTTGAAGGCGGCCCTGCCCTCCTCGGCTGAGCTTCCTGCCGTGGCTACTGCAGCCACGCGCAGCGGCTCGTCCGGCTGCATGTTCTTCTCCCCCACCCTGGCGAGGTACGCTTCCGCGACCTCGAACACGCGGACGTCATCGCGCCCCCGGTCCCGGTTCAGGGCGACCGCATCGACGAGCGACGGCAGCAATGAGGTGCGCAGGGTGTCCATCTCGTCGCTGAGCGCGTTGGACACTCGCATCGCCAGGGCCGAGATGTGCAGGCTCTCCAGCTTGTGGAACGACACCAGCGCGGGGTTCCATGTCTCGGCGTAGCCGGCGCCGGCGAGCACCTCGCGCAGCGCGTCCAGGCGTCGGTCGATGCTGGGCGCCGACGGCGTCCACTTCTCGTGCCGGCTGCCGGGCAGCGTCGGCGGGACCCTGTCGTACCCGTAAACGCGGCCGACCTCTTCGACGAGGTCTTCGGGAATGGTCACATCGAGCCTGAAGACCGGAGGCAGGACGTCCCAGTGGCCGTCGCTTTCCACCTTGACGTGAAAGTTGAGCCTCTTGAGGATCGACTCCGACTCCTCGAGCGGTACGTGCGTGCCCAGGACGTCGTCGACCAGGCGCGGTTGGAGACTGATGCGCACCGGTTCCTGGGGCCGCGGGTAGACGTCGGCCCAATCGCGGTGCACCTTGCCGCCGGCCAGCTCGCTGATCAGCGCGGCGGCCCGTCGGGCGCCGGCCAGCGCGAGCTCAGGAGGAAGCGCGCGCTCGAAGCGAGCCGACGCCTCGGTACGCAGGCCAAGCGTGCGCGCAGTCTGCCGAACGTTCGGACCATTGAAGTTCGCCGACTCGAGCAGCAACTCGGTAGTCGAGGAAGTGACCGCGGTCTCCTCGCCGCCGACCACACCCGCGATCGCCACAGGCCGTGTTGCGTCGGCGATCACGAGCATCTCGGGCGTGAGGTCACGCACGATGCCGTCGAGAGACAGCAGCTGTTCGCGGACCCGAGCCCGGCGAACGCGGATCTCCGGCCCGCTGAGCCGCTTCAGGTCGAACGCATGCAGCGGCTGGGCGTATTCGAGCAGCACGTAGTTCGTGATGTCGACGATGTTGTTGATAGGCCGGATCCCGCACGCGCGCAGCCGGCGCTGCATCCACTCCGGGCTCTGTCCCACCTTGACACTGGTGATGACTCCGCCGATGTAGCGGCTGCAGAGGTCCGGGTTCTCGATCGAAACCTTGACCAGGTCGCGTCCGGGCGGCTCTGCGGCACCGAGGAACGCGGGCATGAAGTCGCGCTTCAGGGGACGGTCGAGTCCGGCCGCGAGCTCACGCGCGACGCCCAGGTGTCCCATCTCGTCGGGCCGGTTGGACGTGATCTCCGCCTCCATGATGGCCTGGCTGGGGATGACCGAAGTCAGCGACTCGCCAGGTGTGCCGCGGTCCAGGATCAGGATTCCCGCGTGATCGTCTCCGAGCATCAGCTCGGCCGCGGACGCAAGCATCCCGCTCGACTTGTAGCCCGCGATGCTCGCGTCCCTGACCAGCTTGCCGCTGGGCACTGTTGTGCCGGGCAGCGCGACCGGCACGATGCTTCCAGGCACTGCGTTGGGAGCTCCGGCGATGATCTCTCGGGTCTGCCCTCCGAGGTCGACCTGATGGACCCACAGCGGGTTGCGCGATGACGGATGCGGCTTCTGCTCGAGCACCCTGCCGATGACGATCTCGGAAAGATCGATGATCGAGAGCGACTCGATCTCGATGCCGAGGCGCGTCAGCACCTCCGCCGCTTCTTTCGGCGTGACGCCGTCGAGGTCGAGGAAGTCGCCCAGCCACTCGTAACTGATGCGCATCTAAAACTGCTCGAGGAAGCGCAGGTCGGGTTCGTAGAAGAGGCGGATGTCGTCCACGTCGTGCTTCAGCATCGCCATGCGCTCGATGCCGAAGCCCCACGCGTAGCCGTTCCACTGCGTGGGGTCGATGCCGCCGTTGCGCAGCACCTGCGGGTGGACCATGCCGCAGCCGCCGACCTCGAGCCAGCCCTTATGCCGGCAGCTCTTGCAACCGGCTCCACCACAGATGCCGCATGAAACATCGAACTCGAAGCTCGGCTCGGTGAACGGGAAGTAGCTCGGGCGAACGCGCACCTTGCGGTCTGTGCCATACAGGGACTGGATCATGTACAGCAGCGTTCCCTTCATGTCGCCGACGGTGAGGCCTTTGTCGACAGCCAGTCCTTCGACCTGGCTGAAGTACGGCAGGCGCGTCGCGTCCGGCGCGTCACGGCGATAGACGCGGCCCGGGTTGATGATGTACATCGGGGGCTCTTTTATCCGCTGCATCGCCCGGATCTGCACGGGCGAGGTGTGCGCGCGGAGCAATAGCTCGGGGCTGAAGTAGAACGAGTCCCAGCTCTCACGAGCGGGGTGACCGGGCGGGATGTTGAGAGCTTCGAAGTTGTACCACTCGGTCTCGACCTCGGGCCCAAGCTCGACCTGGTAGCCAAGGGACTCGAGAACGGTCTCGATCTGCCTGCGAACCTGGGTCAGGACGTGGATGTGCCCGCGTTCAAGCGGCGGTCCGGGGAACGTGATGTCGATTGCCTCCGTCTCGGCCAGGTCGGCGAGCCGCGCAGCTTCGAGCTCGGCCCGCCGTGCGGCGAGAGCGTTATTTATCCCCTGCTTTGCGTCATTCGCTGCCTTTCCCATCTCAATGCGGACAGGCCCCTTGATCCCCCTGAGACTGTCGATGACTTCCTGCAATTGGCTGCTTTTGCCCAGGTATTTGATGCGGATCGACTCAATGTCCTTTTCGCCTCGAGCCAGCCGCAACTCGGCGATTGCATCGTCAACAAGCGATTGAAAGCTGACTGGCATTACGAAGCGAGCCTCCTCCTGATCTCGAACAGGATCACCGCCGCGGCGGCCGCGACGTTTAGCGACTCGACGCCGCCAGCCAG
This sequence comes from Candidatus Dormiibacterota bacterium, assembly GCA_035280145.1. Classification (GTDB taxonomy): domain Bacteria; phylum Chloroflexota; class Dormibacteria; order Dormibacterales; family Dormibacteraceae; genus 40CM-4-65-16. Next base: position 3,501 of record DATEGL010000274.1, read on the forward strand.
TGGCACTGTCACGAGCTTCAGGTCCTGGCGCGAAAGGCCATGCGTCTCGCTGCCCAGGACGACCATGCCAGCAGACTCTATCGGCGCCTCGGCGAGCGCTGCACCGCCGGCCGCGGCGGCGCCATAGCCGTCCAGCTCTTCGAGGTCCTTCCAGTGCACGCGCGCAACCTTCAGCCGGAACACGTTGCCGGCCGATGCGCGGACTGCCTTGGGACCGTACGGATCCGCGCTGCCGGGCAGCACGGCAAGCGCCGGCGCGCCGGCGGCTGCGGCGGTTCGGCAGATCGCGCCGACGTTGCCGGGGTCCTGAACGCCATCGAGCACCACCAGCGGCCAGCTCGCCTCACGTGCAGCGGCGATCGCCTCCACCGGCGTTGCCTCCCGCACGCGGGCGATGGCGATCGTGCCCTGCGGCGTGACGGTCTGGGTCGCGGCCCGGAACGCGCCCGCGGTCAGCGTGATCCTCGAGTCACTGTGGAACGGCAGCTTGTCGCCCTCGCGCACTGCAATGAGGTCGAACTCAAGCCCCGCCCCTTTGGCCTCTGCGAGCACGCGCGGACCTTCCAGGAGGACGAGGCCTGGCTCGCGCCGGTGGGCGAGGCGCCGCAGGCGGCGGACCACCTCGTTGTCCGGGCTACTTATGAGCTGGTCAGAAAAATGAGGGGACACCGGACGGTTTCCCCTCATCGGCGCGAGGGCAAAGCCCACCCCGCCTGACGGCGGGGCAAGCTCGCCTGCTCCCCTTCCCGGGAGGTCGGGTCTGTCTCAGAGGTTCTCTTTGGCAACCTCCACCAGCCGAGCAAAGGAACCGCTGTCGCGCACGGCCAGGTCAGCCAGCATCTTGCGGTCGATCTCCACTCCGGCCTGGCGAAGGCCGTGCATCAGCTTGTTGTAGGGCAGCCCCGACTGCCTCGAGGCCGCGTTGATGCGCGCGATCCAGAGCTGCCGCATCTCGCGCTTGCGCCGGCGCCGATCACGAAACGCGTATGCCAGCGCGTGCAGCACTGCCTCGTTGGCGGGCCTGAACAGCAGCTTCTTGGACAGGCGGAAGCCCTTGGCGCGCTCCAGGATCGCTTTGTGCCGGCGATGCGCCGGAACCCCGCGCTTGACTCTGGCCATTCCTCTAGACCCCCAGCGCCCGGCGCACCGTCTTCCGGTCCGACTTCGAGACCGGCTGCTCGGTGTGGTCCTTGCGCTTGTGCTTTTTCGACTTCTGGTGCAGTCGGTGGCTGGTCCACGAGTTGCGCCGAACCAGCTTGCCGTTGCGGGTTACCCGCACGCGCTTGGCGATTCCCTTCTGCGTCTTGAGCTTAGGCACTGGACAGCTGTTCCTTGACCGCGGCCTGGCGGCTGGGCGCCAGGATCATGAACAGGTTCTTACCCTCGAGCAGAGGCTGCCGCTCGACCACGGCGAAAAGCTTCGCGTCGTCGGCCACCCGATCGAGCAGCTTGCGCCCGATGTCCTGGTGGACCATCTCGCGGCCCCTGAACATGATCGTCACCTTGACCTTC
>DATEGL010000275.1:0-9958 GCA_035280145.1 Candidatus Dormiibacterota bacterium
TGCGGCCGGATTGTTCATGACCCACGGGTCGATCAGGAGTTCCTTGCCCTTGGCGCTCCGAGCCTTCCAGGTCCCGTGCCCGATCCAGGTGAAGCTGACGTCGTTGTTGAGCGCCATCGTTACTTCCCCCCTTCGAGTTCCGTGCGGAAAAGGCGATTCTCCCACACAGCCAGAACGAAGATTCCGATCGCGGCGACGGTCCAGAGGTTCGGGAAAAACAGGTCGCACGGCTGGCGGAGAAACCCGAGCAGCAACACAGTCATAACCCCGATAGTGACCGTGCGCCTGTGCTCGATGGCGCGGACGAGTACGACAAGCACGACCGGCAGCAGCGGCAGCCACTGGTACGGCCAGACCTCGTTCGGGATCAGCGCCCCAAGCGAGAACCCCAGCGACATGCCGTAGGCAGGATTCCAACCGCTGCGCCACGCCGCCCACGCCGCCGCGGCTGCGAACGCTACCGCGCTTGCATAGGAAAGGACGAGAGCGAGCCCCGAGAAGTGGAGCGGTGACGAGACGATCTGATACCCGGAGCTCGAGGGCACGGCAAACGGCTCGCCACCGATCGTGCGCATGAACAGCGTGCGCACCGAGTCGTATGCGCAATCGGGATTGTACGACCCCAGCGAAGGCAGCAGGACGTGCTGGTAGTAGAACAGGGTGCCGCCGAAGCCAAGGGGCACGAAGGTGAGCGCGGTGACGAGCGCCGCCACCGCCGCAAGCACCAGCCCATACCGGATGCGATGGGCAGGTCGGGGTCCGATGATCATCGCGGCGGGGTAGTACTTGATCGCGGTTGCCAGGCCGCCGACAGCTCCGGATAGCGCCGGCCGGTTGCGTTCGAGCCAGACCGACCCCATCGCCAGCGCGAGCAGCACACCTCCGCGCTGTCCGGCGCTCACATCGGCGAACACGGGCGGGAAGTACGCGGCCGCGAACCAGAACACCGGCCGCGCGAGCCTGTTTTTGGTCGCAAGCGTGCGGTAGAGCAGGAGGAGCGCGATCAGCAGCGCAAGGGAATCGACTGCCGTCCATACCTGGGCTCCGACCTGGCGGGGCAGCAGTGCGACTGGGATCGCAAGTACGGCGACCGGAGGTGGGCTGACAAAGGCGTCGAGCCCTCCCGGCGGCGCGATGATGTGCAGGCGGGCCAGGTAATTCGCAGCGGCGTCGTACATGTGCGACGGGTCGGTCAGGTATGCGTGGGCGCCCTCCCACATGCCCTCCGCGTCGAAGCGGCGTGGGATGGCGATCGTCAAGATCGCGCGCCACAGTCCGAAAATCGCAGCAAGCGCCCAGTAGAGAAGCGGGCGCGAGAAGAGGTCTGTCGCCGCGAGCTTCAGGCGGCCGATCAATCCGTGGGGGGGCGGACCCGCCCGCGCGAGCCGTTGCGCAAGAGCCAGCTCGTCGATTTGAGGAAATCGATGAACGCGATCACAGACGATGGCAGCTTGCGCTTACGTAGATGGACGATGTGCCAGTCGCGGCGGATCGGGAAGCTGCGCACGTTCAGCTCGACGAGGCGTCCGCTCGCCAGCTCGAGGGCGCACGCGTATCGAGAGAGGACGGCCAGCCCGAGCCCGGACTCGACGGCGTGCTTAATGGCGCCGTTCGAGCCGAGCTCCATCGCCACTGAGAGCCTCGCTCCGGCCTTGCGCGCCGCTTTCTCGAGCGACCACCGGCTGCCGGAGGCGGCCTCCCGCATGATGAACGGCTCGCCGGCGAGGTCTTTGAGCGTGAGACCCCGTCGACCGGCAAACGCGTGTCCGTGGGGGGCGACCACCACCAGCTCGTCACTGAGAAACGGAAGGATCGCCAGCTCGGGATCGTTCAGCGCCGGACCGACCACCGCCAGGTCGAGCTCGTTGCGCAAGACCTGCTCCTGAACGCGAGCACGGGTCCCTATCTCGAGCGAAATGACGAGGCCAGGATGCAGCTTCTTGAACGCACCGATCGCGGCCGGCAGGAGGTAGATGCCGACCGTCGTGCTGGCGCCGACCCGCAAGGTGCCTCGCTGAATGCCCCGCATCTCCTCCATTGCGACAGTGGCCTCGTCGAGGACGTCGAGCATGCGGCGCGCGTAGGTGTAAAGCAGGGAGCCTGATTCGGTCAGCTGGACGCGTTTGCCGAGGCGATCGAGCAGTGGCACGCCGAGTGCCTCTTCCAGCTCCTTGACCTGGTAGGAGACCGACGGCTGGCTCAGCTTGAGGCGCTGCGCTGCCAGGCTGAAGCTGCTCAGGTCGGCGACGGTTTTGAACGTGCGGAGCTGACGTAACGTGACCGTTTTGTCGAGTTCGAGCTGGGCTGGCGGCCGCGGCACGGCGCCTACGATATGCGCTATGGCCGCCCGGAAACCCCGCTCTTCTCCGTCTCTGTCGCCGGTTCGCCGGACCACACCAAGCCTGGAAGGAGTCGAAGCCCCGCAGCGAGAGGCAGCCAGCGTCTCCGAGCAGAAGATCAACCAGTACCGCAAGCGCCGCTACCAGGCGCTGCACTCGGAGACAGAGGCCGCCAACAAGCGCCGCGCCGCGGGCAAGGCGACCGCTCGCGACCGGATCGAGATGCTGCTCGACGAGGGATCGTTCGTCGAGCTCGACGTTTTCGCGACGCATCGAGCGCATGGCTTCGGCATGGAGGACCGCAAGGTCGCCGGCGACGGCGTGGTCGCAGGTTTCGGCGAGATCGACCGCAGACCAGTCGCGGTTTACGCGTACGACGCGACGGTGTTCGGCGGTTCGCTCGGCGAGGTCACCGCCGAGAAGATCATCAAGGTGCAGGAGCTCGCGCTGCGCAATCGCGTGCCGATCATCGGCATCAACGATTCAGGCGGCGCACGGATCCAGGAGGGTGTCGTGGCCCTGGCAGGCTACGCAGACATTTTCTATCGCAACGTCCGCTCCTCCGGTGTGATTCCTCAGCTCAGCATCATCGCCGGGCCATGCACCGGTGGTGCGGTCTATTCGCCGGCGATCACTGATTTCATCTTCATCGTCGCCGGCCAGGGCTACATGTTCATCACGGGTCCCGAGGTGATCAAGGTCGTCACCGGCGAGGCTGTGTCTTTCGATGAGCTCGGAGGCGGCCAGGTGCACAACGCCACGTCGGGCGTGGCGCACTTTCTCCCCAAGACCGAGCATGAATGCGCGGCGCTGGTCCGCAAGCTGCTGTCCTACCTCCCGCTGTCGAATGCGGAGCGGCCGCCATTCGTCCCGACTACGGATGACCTCGAGCGCGCCGATCCCGAGCTCCAGACGATCGTGCCCGAATCGCCGAACAAGCCTTACGACATGCGCGAGGTCGTGTCGCGTGTCCTCGATGGGCGCGAGCTGCTCGAAGTCCAGCCGTTCTTCGCCCCCAACATCGTCGTCGGATTGGGGCGCCTGGGCGGCCATGTCGTGGGCATCGTGGGCAACCAGCCGAAAGTGCTGGCAGGCGCGATCGACATCAATGCGTCGGTCAAGGCGGCGCGCTTCATCCGCTTCTGCGACGCGTTTGGCATTCCGATCGTCTCCTTCGTCGACGTGCCCGGTTACCTACCCGGGCGCGATCAGGAGCACGGCGGGATCATCCGCCATGGCGCGAAGCTGCTTTACGCGTACGCCGAGGCGACGGTGCCCAAGCTTGCGGTCATCACGCGCAAGAACTACGGTGGCGCTTACACCGTGATGTCGCCTAAGCAGATGGGTGCGGACCTGAATCTGGCGTGGCCCACGGCGGAGATCGCCGTCATGGGACCGGACGCGGCGGTCAACATCATCTACAAGCGCGACCTGGCGTCGGCCGCTGATCCGGCCGCACGGCGTCAGGAGCTCGTGGCGGAGTACACGGCTCGTTTTGCCAACCCCTATGTCGCTGCGGAGCGAGGTTACATCGACGACGTGATCGAGCCGAGAGAGACACGGCGCGAGCTGATTCGTGGGCTTCAACTGTGCCTGCGCAAGACCGTCGAGCGGCCGCCGCGGAAGCACGGCAACATACCGCTATAAATTCGCGGGGGAGGCAGGCCTCCCCCGCGGAGCCCCCTCCGTTACGCACGATGTCTGGCGGCGTTTGGCGGATGACGCCAGGTGACGGCCGGAATGAATCCGGCCTGAAGCCCCACTCCGTCTCCTAAAGCGCGGGGGAGGCAGGCCTCCCTCGAGGAGCCCCCTCTACCCGTCTCCTAGCTCTGCTTTCTCTGCAGGGCCGCGGCTTTCTTCGAGTAATCGTCCACCGTCACAATGAACTCGGCGTGCGACCACGTCAGCGGTGAGACCGACAGAGGCGCTCCCGTGTGTGGGTCGAGCTGCTCGGACAGCAGACCTCCCGGCAGCTGGTGCTGGACCGTCCAGTTGATGATGTCCTGTGAAGGCTTCAGGTCGGCCATCGTTTTCGCGGTGGCGATATACCACTGGGCCAGCCACAGCGTGCACATGAACCAGGGATTGCCGGGCGCAAGCTGAGTGTTCGGCTCGACCCTGAAGTAGTAATCGTCCGTGTATCGGGCGCAGCCACCGGCCTCGGCTTTGTTCGACAGTTGCTCTGCAATCGCCTTCATTGTGTCGACCATTCGTTGGTCGTCAGGTGGGTACATCCCGAAGCGCCACAAGCCGTAGATGGCACTGTCGAGAACGGTGTCGACCGTCACTGACTCGTCATCCTCGACCGTGATCCGGCGGGGGAAACGGCCCAGCTCCTGGCTGTAGAAGTGCGTGTCAGAAGCTTCGCGCAGCCGTTCCGCTGCATCGCGATACCGCGTGTAGGCGTCGACGTCTCCGAACAGGTCTGCGAAGTTGCGCGCCGCATTCAGGCCGCCCCATACCGCCCCCACCGTGAACGCGTGCACGCCCCATCGCTCCTCCCAGAGGTCCCATGAGGGTATGGGCAGCCCGTTGCGCTGGTCGACGTAGCTCACCATCCAGTCGGCCGTCGGGGTGATCAGGCTCGAGTACAGGTCGACCACATAGTCCAGGTTGCGATGGAGCCGGTAGTGCTCCCACAGCGACCAGAGGACCAGCCCTGTCTCGTCCTCCTGGATCGGCAGAGTCCGCTCGCCGTGGGAGTCGATCCAGGGGAGCCACGAGCTCCCGATCTGTCCGTATGCCGTGTACTTGTGAAGGAAGTACCCTTCCTCAGCCAGGCAGTCCCGGCAGAAGGTGAAGAACCGCCGAGTCACGTCCTCATGCTCCGAGCGATCTAGGGCATTCGCGACGAGCGCACCGTCGCGCGGCCATGCGTATGCGTACGTGTCTCGCGCGAATTTCGTGATGTCGAAGTCTGTCGAGGCGATGACGGCGCCATGGTTGTCGATCTGGGTGCGCGCGGTCAGCACGCTCCGTCGGTACAGGTCGGTTACGTCCTTGCCGAGCTCGTCATCGATGTGGCGGTGATCCTTCTCGGACCACACCTGCCAGTACGTCTGAGTCCGGTCTCGGTAGCCCTCCTGGCCCCTGCCGACAATCAAGTCCTGTCCGAACGTCGAAATTTCGCTGAAGCGAGTGCCCATGCACAGCCATTGCGTCACGGTCCGCGGCTCGTTGGGGCCCGCGGCAGGCATGTCTAAGCCGATAGTGCAGTCGACCGAACCCTGCTCGATCGGGTTCTTGCCGAGGATGCCGTCCTCGGCGTCCACCCATGTGCCCAGCGCGCCTTGACCTTTCTTGCCGGTGGCCCAGGCGCTGATGCCATATTCCGCTGTGGACCACCCGCCGATCATGAAGTAGCGATTGGCTTTGTATGCGATGACCGCGCGATGGCGCGGCTCATACAGCACGGTGTTGCCGAGGTCGGAACCTTCGATGTACCAGTCGTAGTGAAAGAAAACGCGTCCGACGTTGAATCCCCGAGCGGAGGTCACGGTCGCGTTGCGGATCAACCAGTTGCGCGCCAGGTCCACATAGTCCTGGAACTGGACCGTGATCCCCAGGCCCGCGTGGGTCAGCGTGACGTCGCTGACCAGGGAGTCCTGCACATAACGGAGGCGCCGCTGCCATCCGTCACTGATCACCCACGCGAACCTGCCGTCGATGTAGAAGCCAGTGCGGCACAGGTTGCCCATCGTCTGGTTGGCGTCCCCCACGCGAGGGAAGTAGACGTCGCGCAGCGAGTACGAGGCGTCGAAGCTCACGAGCGTGTTGCCGTTACCGAGGACGATGCTTCGGGGCACGTCAGTTGCGCGGCAATCCTACAATTCGGCCCACCTGAGCCAGACACCGATCCGCATCATCACGTCTCGCAAACGTCGCCGCACAGTCGCAGCCCGACTGCGCTCGGGTGTGCTCGAGCTGCTGGTGCCGGATTCGATGCCACATGCCGAGCGTCAGCACTGGGCCGACGTGATGAGCCGCCGGATGGAGCGGCGCGCAAAACGCTCGGCGCCAACCGACGAGCGCCTGCTTGCGCGTGCCCATCAGTTGAATCGCCGCTATTTCGATGGCGCTTTACGCTGGACCTCGATCGGCTTTGCCGAGATGGCCCACCAGTGGGGAAGCTGCACGTTCACCAACGGCTCGATTCGGCTCGCTCGCCGCGCCGCCTCACTGCCGGACTGGGTGCTCGACTACCTTCTCGTGCATGAGCTCGCACATCTGGTGTGCAGCGATCATGGACGCGAGTTCCACGAGATGGAAGGGCGCTACCCATTGACCGAGCGAGCCAAGGGCTACCTGCTCGCTCTAGATCACGTCGCGAACGAAATCTGAAACCCGCTCGCCGATCATCATCGTCGGCAAGTTGATGTTCGCTCGCGGCACGGTCGGCATCACCGATGCGTCCGCGACGAACAGGTTCGCCACTCCGCGCAGCCTGCAGTGCTCGTCGAGCACCGCCAACTCGTCGCCGTCGGGTCCCATCCGCAGCGTGCCTGACGGGTGGTAGTCGGTGGCGTGGAACTGGAGGCAGTGCTCCCTGAGCAGCTCCGCATCGCCGGCTGTCGCAGCATCGGGAAGGATGACCTCGCATGTCGTCGATTCGTTCATGACACGCGCGACATCGAACGCCACCTTCGCACCGGCGAGCATGCGCTCGAGGTCGACAGGATTCGAGAAGTACCGATGATCGATGTCGGGCTCGGCGCCGGGATCCCTTGACATCGCCCTGACGAAGCCTTTCGATTCGCAGTTGCTCACCTCGATGTAGAAGCCCATGAGACCCGGCATTGTGAACAGCTCACCGAGGACGAACGTGAACTTGACGTCATCGACCGCGAGGCCTGGTTTCGATCTGATTTTCAAGGCCGGACCGATCAGTACGCCGCCGGTGTCGGGGTTGGCGCCCATGTCGACGACGACAAGCGTCGACACGTGATCGAGCAGGTTCTCGCCGACGCCCGGGGCCGCTAAGACCACATCAACGCCCAGCCGGCGCAACACGTCCGGCGATCCGATACCGCTGCGCTGCAGCATGGCCGGTGAGTTGTACGCGCCGGCCGCCAGCACCGTGTGCCGGCCGTGGATCACCTCACCACCGGCGGTGCGCACTCCCGTCGCCCGCCCGTCCTTGATCACGACGGAGTCGACGAGCGTGCCTGCCCGAATCTCGTGGTTCTCCCGATGCCTCGCCTGCGCGATGTAGGTCAAAAGAGTGCTCTGGCGCTGCCCGTCGCGAATGTTGCGCGGCATCATCCCGATTCCGACCGCGCCTGGTTCGTTCAGGTCGTCGATCGAGTCATGTCCGAGCTCAAGGGCCGCTGATCGAATGTGCTGGTGAAGATCGTTGAACGGCGAGCGCTCGATGTTGATAGGACCGGAACTTCCGTGGTAGTCACGATCGCCGAAGTCGCGGTCGGACTCGAGCTTCTTGAAGTACGGGAGGCACTTCTCCCACGACCATGAGGGAAGGCCCATGGCCGCCCAACCGTCGTAGTCCTGAGGCTGGCCTCGTGGCGCGAAGGATGCGTTCACGGCGGAGCTGCCGCCGAGGATCTTGCCCCTCGGCAGCGCGCTTCGGGCGTGGCGGTCGAGATAGCCCCAATCGAACTCGTTGACGCCACTTCCCTGGCGGAGGTAGCGAATAGCGTCAGGGACGTCGTCTCCCGGATCTGGACCCGCCTCCAGCAGCAGAACCTTGACCGCGGGATCCTCGCTCAGCCGGCTGGCGACCACTCCACCACCCGACCCGGAGCCGACGACGATGACGTCGTACGGCGACGTCACGGAGTCAGCACGATTTTAGTTGCCTCTCGGGCATCGAACATCCGGTAGGCCTCTTCGGCCTCGTCCAGCTTCATCCGGTGGCTGATGATCTTTTCCGGATGGAGACGCCCCGCCGCGATCAGGTCGAGCAGCGGCCGCATGTAGAGCTGCACGTTGCACCACCCGGCGCGAAAGGTGAGCGCCTTCAGCCACATGCGCATGAACGGGAACTCGTCCTTCACCGCCGACGGCACGCCGACCATCGAGATGGTGCCGCCGCCGCGAACTAGCCGGATCGCGGTGTCGACGGCAGACATCTGGCCGACACACTCGATGCTCGAGTCGGTGCCGATCCCGCCGGTCTCCTTTTCAATTGCTTCGACCGGATTGGCTTCCTTCGCGTTGATGGGGATGCCGCCCAACTCCTGCGCGACCTCGAGGCGGGAGTCGACCATGTCGATGACGAATGTGCGAGCCGGGCCGAAGAGCTGGGCGCTCATCGTGGCCATGAGACCGACGGGACCGGCCCCCACCACCGCAACGATGTCGCCAGGCCTTATCTCGGCTCGCTCGGCACCGAAGAACCCCGTCGCGAGAATGTCGCCGACGAAGATCGCCTGCTCGTCGTCCATGCCGTCTGGGATGGGCTCCATCGTGTTGTCTGCGTTGGGGACCACGACGTACTCGGCCTGGCCGCCGCCCAGGTCACCGAAATACTCCCCGTGACCGAAGGTGCCCTTCTCGACGCACTGGTTGAACCAGCCCTTGCGGCACATCTTGCAGTGGCCGCAGGCGGTGAAGAAGCTGGACACAACGCGATCACCAGGCTTGAACCGGGTGACCTCTGGACCGACCTCTTCGACGACGCCGACGAACTCGTGGCCCAGGACCGCTCCATCGCTCATCGGCGTGTTGCCGTGGAGGATGTGCAGGTCTGAGCCGCAAACCGCGCCGAGCGTGACCCTGACCAGCGCGTCACGCGACGCTTTAACTGAAGGTTTGGGCACGTCGGCGATCTTGACCTCACCGACTCCAACGAAAGTCAGCGCCTTCAATCTGAACGCGATGATAGGTCGGTGCGGCTCAGGGGCGCGGTGGTCGTGGTCACGGGGGCGTCGAGCGGTATAGGCGAAGCGACCGCGCTTGCGTTCGCGCGCCGCAAAGCGCGCCTGGAGCTCGGCGCCCGCCGCCTCGACCGGCTGAACGCGGTGGCCGACCGGTGCCGGAAGGCCGGGTCTCCCGACGTCAACGTCCGCCTGCTCGACGTCGGCCAGCACTCGTCGGCGCGAGCCTTCATCGCCGCCGCGCTTCGCGACCACGAGCGCCTGGACGTGGTGGTGAACAACGCTGGTGTCGGCTGGATGGGACGGGTCCAGGAGATGCCTGAAAAGAAGATCGACGAAGTGATCGCGACGAACCTCAAAGGCGTCATCAACGTCACCCAGGCTGCCCTGCCCTGGATGATCGAACGACGCCGAGGCGTGATCATCAACGTGGCTTCGATCGCCGGCTTTCGGCCATCGCCCTACTCGGCCGTCTACGGAGCGACCAAGCACGGCGTCGTCGGCTTCTCGCACGCCCTAAGAGGTGAGCTGTCCGGGACCGGGGTCAAGGTGTGCGTTGTATATCCCGGTGTGACAGGCGGGACGGAGTTCTTCGAGGGACGCAGGACGGCGTCAGGCCCTGTCTATCCGGCGTGGTGGGTGGCCAACCTGATCGTGCGCACGGCGCGGTATCCGCGGCGCGACGCCATCGTCCTGCCGCTGCGCCTGGTGCACCTGGCCGAGCCTGTGTTCGGTGGTTTGATGGACCACGCGATCGGCGAGGTCCGCCGCCGCGACCTGCCC
>DATEGL010000276.1:0-5154 GCA_035280145.1 Candidatus Dormiibacterota bacterium
GGCGACTTCCTTCAGGAACGTCTGGTAGCCGAGCTTGATCGGCGCGTCGCTGAACTTGACCTTGCCCTGGATCCAGTTCGTGTAGACCGTCGGTCCCGACTGCCGCATGATGATGTTGTCGATCTGGTCACTCGCGGGCCAGCCCGACGCGGCACCCGACTCAAACCCCGCGCAGAAAAGCGACTGCGCGTTGTACTGGGACGGGTTGATGGCCAGCAGGTCGTCGAAACTCTTCGGCGCCGTCCCGGTGAAGATTTTCTTGTTGTACCAGAACAATCCCTTGACCTGGGTCTTGACCATCAGCTCGTAGTGCTTGCCGCCGATGATGCCGATGTACGGGTCATCGGAAGCGCCGCCCGGCGCGGTGGTCAGGGCAGGATAGGTGTTGTCGGTGTACGCCTTGAACTGATCACCAAGGGCGGTCTCGATCGGCTTGAGCGCACCTTTCGAAACCCAGCTCTTGACCATGACCGGGTCCGTGGGCCCGGGGGCGATGTCCGGCAGGTCGGTGCCGGCGGCGATGCCGTTGGCGATCTGGTTGGTGGAGTCCCGGTTGGTGGTCAGGTGGACCTTGACGCCGCTTGTGTCCTCGAACGGCTTCAGGACGTCCTTGAATGCCTTGAGCTCCTGGTCGCCCCAGGCCGTCCAGACCGTGACGTCCGTATTCGAGGCCGATTGGTTGCTGGTCCCTCCGCTGCTGCAGGCGGCGATCAGGAGCAAGGCGCCGAGAGCCACCCCCTTCGCCCGAGAACCAAAAATTGCGAAGACCTGGGCCATAAGTGCTCTCCTCCCCATCCCGACCCTCGCCTGGGTCGGTGTTCGCTTGTCCTGCTTGCCTTCTTCCCGGGACCGACCGGGGCGAGAGTGCGCCGGCAACCAGGTTTACTCAGACGAACAGCCCCACTTAGACGAACGTTCGCCTAAGCAACAGCCCAATCCTAGGCATCACCTGTGAGGTTGTCAATCGTCGGCTTGGAATGGGACTTAGACTCCGGTCGATGAGCCCCTCCCTGAAGTTTCCGGACGGCTTCCTGTTCGGCGCCTCGGTCTCCGCGTATCAGACCGAAGGCAACAACACGAACACGGATTGGTGGTGGTGGGAGCACATCCAGTCCACACCCTGCCGCGAGCCGTCCGGCGACGCATGCGATTTCTACCACCGCTACCGCGACGACATTGCGATGCTCGCCGGATTCGGCCTCAACTGCTTTCGCTTCGGCATCGAGTGGGCGCGAATCGAGCCCGCGGAAGGAGAGTTCTCCCGCGCGGAACTCGCTCACTACCGCCGCGTGATCGATGCCTGCCACGAGCGTGGCGTGGCGCCCATCGTCACCTTCCACCACTTCACCGTGCCGAAGTGGCTGCACGACAAGGGCGGAATCGCCGCGGAGGAATTTCCGACATTGTTCGAGCGATACTGCGACCGCGCCGCGAGGGCGCTGGGTGACCGTATCTCGTACGCGTGCACTATCAACGAGCCTCAGGGCCTCGGCTCCAGCGGCTGGCTGCTCGGCATCAACCCGCCCGGACTGACGGACGACCGCGAAGGCGCGCAGCGGGCGGTCGACAACCTGCTCCAGGCGCATCGCCTGGGCGCGGCTGCGATACGGGCTCGAGCCGGAGTACCAACCGGCGTGACGCTGGCCCTTCCCGATCTCCAGTACGAGGACGGCGCGCAACCGGGCACGAGCTCGCTCGAGCTCGAGTCGCGCGTCAACGACTGGTTCTTCGAACTGGCCCGCGAGGACGACTTCATCGGCGTGCAGACGTACACGCGATTTCGCTACGGACCGGAGGGACCGCGCAGCCCCGGCTCTGACTGGAGCGACACCACCCGCGAGCTAGCTGAGACCGACGCGACGACGCAGATGGGCTACGAGTTCTATCCGCAGGCGCTGGGAGGCGCGATCCGGCGCGCCCACCGCAGCTGTCCCGGGGTTCCGATCCTCGTCACCGAGAGCGGGATCGCCACCTCGAACGACGCCAAACGAATCGCCTACATCGACACCGCGATGCGAGAGGTGCTCGCATGTCTGGCGGAGGGCGTCGACGTGCGCAGCTATCTGTACTGGTCCCTGCTGGACAACTTCGAGTGGGCGTTGGGCTACGCACCGACATTTGGCCTGGTCGCAGTGGATCGCACGACCTTCGAGCGCCGGCCGCGGCCGAGCGCGACGTGGCTGGGCTCAGCCGCGAGGGCCCGCGCCCTCAGCGAACAGTCCTCCCCGTACGGTGGGGAGGTGGCCCGCAGCGCCAGAGAAGCCTGATCCGTGTGATCATCGAGGTACCGTGATCCGCCCGCCGGTGGAGACCAACTCCGGGCTTGCGGCCGTGCTGCGCGGCGTGGTCGCCGATTTCCAGCATGCCTCGGGTGCGGACATCGTCTCGATCGTGCTTTACGAAGAGTCGAGCCATACGTACTACGCGCCATTTGCCACCGGTCAGCCGCAGGAGGGCTTGCTCGACTCGTTGACCGACATGCACGAGCAGCTGGCGCGCTACCTCGCGGACGAGCGCCAGGGCAAGGTGCCCGACGAGCTCGGCGTCCACCAGTACGGGTCGACGGTCTGGCTCACCGTCACGCGGCGGTCGCTGCTGGCGCGCAACGCCCCCGCGGAGATCGACTCGACGTTCATCCGGCGCTACCAGGTGCAGTCCACGGTAGGGCTGCCGCTCCTGTCGGGCGACCGGATGCTGGGCCTGATCTACCTCAACTACCGAGACCGGGACCGCGCCCCGGACGACAATCGCCTAAAGGAGCTCGAGGCTCGCGCAGCGACCACCACCGGCCTGATCCAGGCCGCCCTCGAGACCGCCGAGCGCTCGGCGCTCGACGGCCTTTCGCGGCTGACCTCTCTGCTCACCACGCCGGTGGGCGATGCACGAACCGATGCCAAGGAGCTCCGCCGTTTACTGTCCATCGCGCTCGCCGACCTGCTGATGGCGAGCAACCTCGACGGCGCGGTCATCTACCAGTTCGGCACGCAGCGCTCCCACCTCGATCTCGTCACCGCGCACCTTCGCGTCGCGGCGCCCATCCGTGTCGAGCGGGGCGATGGGTCGACGACGTGGGAGGACGCCCTGCAGAGAACGCTCGACGAGGCCGCCTCTGAGGCCGAGCTGCATCCGGTGGCGACATACGCCCTCGGCCAGTCGGACGACCCACACGGCTACCTGGTCCTGCTCAGCCGCGACCGCCTCGCCACCGTGAGGCGAGCGCTGTCGACCGACGAGATGCTGAAGGCCGGCGCGCAGCTGATCGGCGGCGCGCTCGCATCGCAGCGCCTGATCGCCGAGCTCGAGAACAGCAACCGCCTCCTCAGCGCACTCGGCGATATGACGGCCGAGATGCTCAAGCCGGGCGCCTCCCGTCACCAGGTGATCGATTCCGTCGTCGGCCACCTGACCGACTCGGATGTGCCCGAGTTCGACTTCAACTTCGCCACCGTCTACCTGCTCGACCAGAGGGCGGACCAAGGAGAAGAGACCCTGGTGCGCATGGCGGCCGGCGTCGTGACTGCCACCGAGCAGAAGGCGCCACGCTGGGCAACGCTCGAGGAGGACCGCGTGCTGGCCCGCGACGACGTGCTGGTCTTCGTGGCGCGCACATGGCAGCCGGCGATCGTCGGAGCCTACCCGTCGACAGACCGGTCGGACGTGATCTCGGGCGGCATCCCGATTGCGTCGACATGGGTCGAGGTGCCGATCGTCTACAGCAACGGCATGGTATTGGGCAAGGTCCTGGCGTGCCTTGTAGGCGAGAAGGAGAGGAGCGCGTCGGATGAAGCGCCGTTCACGCTCGCCGGCGAGGTCTTCGAGCGCGGAGGCCACAAGGACCTCGTGCGGATCTTCGTGCCGTTCGGCAGCGACCAGGCCCGGCGCGCGACTGGAGTGCTCGAGGTCGGTTACCAACGCTCGGACCAGCGACGCCCCGACTGGGGTCAGGTCGAAGCCCTGCGCGCAGCCGCGGGACAGCTGGCCGTCGCTGTCGAGACCGCTCGCCTTTACGAGGAGGCACAGCGCCACGCCGAGCAGCTCGAGCTAGTGGCCGACGTGAGCAAGGCCATCGCAAGCTCGATCGATCTCGACCAGACGCTGCGGCTCGTCGCCCAGAACCTGGCGCGCCTGGTCGGCGCCTCGCTGTGCCAGATCGCGCTTTACGAAGAGGATCGCGAGGGCTGGTACGGGGCCGCCGCCTCAGACCTCGAGGACCTCTGGCGGCGCCAGCACGGCGAGCGGGCCGACGCGTCCTTTCTATTCGATGTGCTGGACCGGGGAGAGCCCGTCGTCATCGACGACACGTCCGGCGCTGACACGCAGGTGGAGGTGACGTACGTCCGCACCTTCGGGGTGCGGTCGCTGATGGCGCTCCCGCTGATGGCCGACGAGCAGGCGATCGGCGCCGTCATCCTGGCCGAACGTAATCGCACGCGGACCTTCACGCCCGATGAGGTGCAGCGAGCTTCGGCCCTGGCGGTGCAGGCAGCCGTCGCGATCAAGAACGCGCGCCTGCACGCGCTGGCCGAAGAAGAGCGTCACCTGCAGAAGGACTTCGTTCTCATCGGCTTCGGCCAGTGGGGCCAGAAGGCGTACCAGCATCTGCTCACGCTGAAGCAGTTCTTCAACTTCCGCACCCACGTCGTCGAGCAGGACTCGCCGGGCGCCCGCGACCGGCTCGGCGTCAAAGAGGAGGAGGTGCATACGCACGGCGACTCCTTCTACTGGGACAGCCACGTGTCGCCTGCGCACGACCAGCTCGAACGCGAGCTGGAGTCGAGCTCCTACGTGATCACCTACATCGCGACGCCCGCGGCCACTCACCTGCCAACGCTCGCGCGCTATTACGACCTGAGCGACGTGGTGCTCATCGAGAAGCCGCTTGGCGCGCCGCCGGACGAGTACCGCAAATTCCTCGACACGGCGCCCGGTGGCGTCGAGATCGTGGCCGCCGACCATTACTACTTCAAGCTGGAGGTCAGGCTGCTCGGGCTGCTGCTCACGGAAGAGCGGACTCTGCGCAACTTTCTCGACAGCGTCGAGGAGATCCGGATCGAGATCCTCGAAGAGCAGCCGCTCACCGGGGCGGCGGCGGACATCGGAGTGATCGCCGACCTGATCCCCCATGCCTTCGCGATCATCTCCTTGCTCACGTCC
>DATEGL010000277.1:0-7184 GCA_035280145.1 Candidatus Dormiibacterota bacterium
GCGACGCCTTACGCCGACGCGCAGTCAGTCAACCGGCAGATCGATGGCTCCATCTTGCTGACGCGCAGCGGCGAGGGCCACACTTCGTACGGCTCGAGCGCGTGCTCGAAGGCAGCCGAGGACGCGTACCTGATCAACCTGACGCTTCCCGCGCCAGGGACGAACTGCTCTCGTTAGGCCGCTCCGCGGCGCGCGCCTTGGCCTTTTCGAAGGTCAAATCGCCACCTTTCGCATCGACCTGGACTCTGTCGCCGTCGTTGAATTTCCCGCCGAGGAGCAACATCGCGAGCGGGTCCTGGACCATCCGCTGGATCGCGCGCTTCAGCGGGCGGGCTCCATAGACCGGATCCCAACCGCGCTCGATGATCAATCTGCGCGCGGCATCGGTGACGGTGAGCGAGATCTTCCGCTCGTCGAGCCGCTTCTGCAGCCGCATGAGCTGGATGTCCACGATTGCGCCGAGCTGCTCCTGAGTCAGAGGCCTGAACACGATGATCTCGTCAACTCGGTTCAAGAACTCTGGCCGGAAGTGGTCGCGCAGGACGCCCATGACGGCGTCCCGAACCTCTTCAAACGGTTGGTTCGACATCCCCTGGATCAGGGTGCTGCCGAGGTTCGACGTCATGATCAAAACCGTGTTGCGGAAGTCCACTGTTCGGCCCTGGCCGTCGGTCAGCCGGCCATCGTCGAGGATCTGCAGCAGCACATTGAAGACGTCTGGGTGGGCCTTCTCGATCTCATCGAAAAGCACAACCGAGTAGGGCCTGCGCCGGACCGCCTCGGTGAGCTGTCCACCTTCGTCGTAGCCGATGTATCCAGGCGGTGCGCCCAGCATGCGCGCGACGGTGTGCTTCTCCTGGTACTCAGACATGTCAAGCCGGATCAGAGCCTGCTCGTCATCGAACAGGAACTCGGCCAGCGCGCGGGCCAGCTCGGTCTTGCCGACGCCGGTCGGGCCGAGAAAGATGAACGAGCCAACTGGCCGGTTGGGATCAGACAATCCAGATCGCGACCGGCGGACTGCGTTGGCGATGGCGTCAACGGCTTCCTCCTGGCCAATCACGCGTTCGTGCAGGCGCTCCTCCATCTGGATCAGCTTGGCGACCTCGCCTTCCATCAGCTTCGAGACCGGGATGCCGGTCCACTTGGCGACGATCTCGGCGATGTCTTCCTCGGTGACCTCCTCCTTGAGCAGAGGGTGGTCGCCCTGCAGCCGGCCGAGCTTTGAGTTGGCGTCTTCGAGCTGCTTCTCGATCTCGACCGCCTGGCCGTAGCGAAGCTCTGCGGCCTTGGCGAAATCGGCGGCGCGCTCCGCGCGTTCCGCTTCACCCCGAACTTCCTCGAGCTTCGCCTTGAGGCCGCGGATCTTGGTGATGATCTCTTTCTCCTGGTTCCACCGCGAGCGGAGACCAGTTCGCTTCTCGGAGAGCCCCGCGAGCTGCTTTTCGATTCCGGCGAGCCGGTCACGTGATGCGCGGTCGGATTCCTTCTTCAGGGCTTCGCGCTCGATCTCGAGCTGGCGGATCTGGCGCTCGAGCTCGTCCAGCTCGGCGGGCATCGAGTCGATCTCGGTACGCAGGCGGGCGGCAGATTCGTCGATCAGGTCGATGGCCTTGTCCGGAAGAAACCGGTCGGTGATGTAGCGGTTGGAGAGGACCGCGGCGGCCACGATCGCGGAGTCCTTGATGCGCACGCCGTGGTGGACCTCGTATCGCTCACGCAGGCCGCGCAGGATGCTGATCGTGTCCTCGACGGAAGGCTGGTCGACGAAAACTGGCTGAAAACGGCGCTCGAGGGCCGCGTCCTTTTCAATGTGCTTGCGATATTCGTCGAGCGTGGTCGCGCCGATGGCGCGCAGCTCACCGCGTGCCAGCGCCGGCTTCAACAGGTTGGCGGCGTCGATCGCGCCTTCCGCGGCGCCGGCGCCGACCAGGGTGTGCAGCTCGTCGATGAACAGAACGACCTGGCCCTGCGAGTCTTCGATCTCCTTGAGGACGGCCTTCAGCCGGTCCTCGAACTCGCCGCGGAACTTGGTGCCGGCCACCAGGGCGCCCAGGTCGAGCGCGACGACTCGCTTGCCCTTGAGGCCCTCGGGCATGTCGCCCTGCGCGATGCGCTGAGCAAGGCCCTCGGCGATCGCCGTCTTGCCGACACCGGGTTCGCCGATGAGGACCGGATTGTTCTTTGTTCGCCGCGAGAGAACCTGGATGACGCGCCGGATCTCCTCGTCGCGGCCGATGACCGGGTCGAGCTTGCCTTCCTTGGCCAGCTTGGTCAGGTCGCGGCCGTACTTCTCGAGGGCCTGGTACTTCGACTCTGGGTTCTGGTCCGTCACGCGATGCGCGCCGCGAACCTGACGCAGAGCGCGCAGCAGGGCTTCGTGGGTGGCACCGGCGTCTCTGAGCAGCTTCAGGTCGGTGAGCGCGAGCAGTAGATGCTCTGTCGAGATGTATTCGTCCTTCAGTCGCTCGGCTTCGCGCTCGGCTCCGTCAAGGCTCTTGGTGAGGGTTTCGCTCAGGTAGGGCTGGCCTCCGCCGCTGACCTTGGGGAAGCGCTCAACTGCCGACACGAGAGCCGGTTCGAGCGCCTGCACTGAGGCGCCAGCGCGCTCCAGCAGCGCTCGGGCAACGCCTTCGTCCTGACGCACCAGCGTAAGGAGGAGATGCTCGGGCTCGACGGCTTGATTGCCGGATTGCCGCGCCAGCTCGGCAGCCTGCTGCAGAGCCTCTTGAGCCTTTTCCGTGAATCGATCCAGTCGCACCAGGTCAGTTTTCCCAAGCCGTTCCGGGGGCCAAACGGATTGTCCGTATCTTGACGCCATGCCTGAGCTGCCAGAGCTGGAAGCGCTACGGATCCGGATCGCGCCCCGCGTCGAGGGGAAGCTGATCACCGCCGCGACTGTCAATCCCAAGAAGGCGCACCTGCTGCGTTATCCCGTGGACAACTTCGCCCTGGAGCTGCCGGCGCGCCGTATCACGTCGATGACGCGGCGCGGCAAGCACCTCGTCTTTGCCACAGAGCTGGGAGGTGGCGGGGCGCCGCGGTGGCTGGTCATCAACCCGATGCTGGGCGGCCGGTTCCAGGTGGCGGATTCTTCGACGCCAGTGCCGGCGACGGAGGTTTTCACGCTGCGAGTCGAGGGCAAGGTCGAGCTGCGCTACCTCGACTTTCGGGACATGGGCCGGATCTACTGGGTTGGCGACTGCTCACGGGAGGTGCCGGCCTGGGACGGCCAGGGGCCCGAAGCCGATTCGGTCTCGTCGATGGGCATCGAGGTGTTTCGCAAACGGCTGCGCCGGTTCCGCGACGAGCTGAAGGACCTGCTGCGCAACCAGGAGTTCCTGGCCGGGATTGGCAACGCCTACTCGGACGAGATCCTGTGGGAGGCTCGACTGCTGCCGCTGCGCCGGCGGGCGTCGCTGAAGCCGGAGGACGAGGAGGCGCTGTTCACGGCGATCCCGGCCGTGCTGTCACGTGCAATCGAGGCGATCCTCGCCAATCCGAACTACGAGGAGTCGAAGCAGGATCGGAGCTTCATGGCCGTGCACATGAAGGGCGGCAAGACCTGCCCTCGATGCGGGCATCGGATCAGCCAGCTCGGGTCGAACCGCGAGCCGCTGAACTTCTGCCGGGGGTGCCAGCTCTAGGCCCGATCCAGGAACGTCCCGACTAACCGGCCACCTGGACGTGCGCGTGGGCGTGCGTGTGCCCGGCGAGGTTGCCGGCGATGCTGTCCAGTAGCCGATGCGATGCGAGCGCGATCTCGTCGACGGCCACTTCGAAGGCGGCCTCGTGACGCGACGTTGGCTTCGTGAACCCGCTCACCTTGCGCACGAACTGGCGCGCGGCGGCCCGGATCTCGTCATCGGTGGCAACGACGTCGGCGTGGCGCAGGGTCTTGATGCTTCGACACATGGACCACAACGATAGGAGACCCGCTACCCGCCGCGATGAGGAGGCAGCTCGGGCAGGTCAGGTGGCGGCAAACGCTTTGGGTCAAGCCCGGCTCGTTTCAACATCGCGTCGGCCAGCTTCTCGTAGCGGTGCTCGACCAGGTCACCCACCGGGTCGGCCGACGCTCGCATCAACTGCCGGAAGCTCAGCGTGGACACCGCCCGATAGGCGAGCACGGCCCGCGCTGCGTCCGCTCGTCCCGTGATGGCAGCCACGCGCACGAACGCTATCGCGGCGCCCGTCTCCCGCATGTCCCTCCATCGCCAGCCTGCGTACGGAACCAGGACCAGAAGGATCGGCGGCAGCGCGACCAGCAAAGCAAGTACGACCGCCACCCGAAAGATCGCGTCGTGGATACCCATGCCGGCGGAGATCAACTGGTTTCCCGAGTAATGACGCAGCGCATCCGCGGTGTTCTGCAGGAAGCTGGTCAGAACCGGGATCCCGCCCGGGATCGCGCTCCGGAAGGCGGCGATCCACTGGTTGAACGTGGCACCGGTGTTCCGAATGCCGTCGGCGATCACCTCGAGACCCATCACCGTCTGGTAGATCAGCCAGCCAAGGTATGCCCAGCTGACTGTCCAGACGAACGTGACCGTGTCGGCGACCACCCGCCACAAGGCTGGCCAACGCCGGTCGGGGTAGATCTTGAGCATCATGTCCCGCGCACGATAAGTCACGGGCCACGAAACGCAGCCCTCCGGCGAGCCGGCTAGGCGGGCTAGGCGGGCTAGGCGATGGCGAAGTCGACTTCGACAGTGACCTGGACGGTTACCTCGCCGACAGGCACCTGGGTAGGCGCGGCAGCTGATGCGGCACCACGGTAGATCGGAATCGGCCCGCTCGAGGACAGGTCGCTGACCCGGAGCACCTGACCGACCTTCACGCCGGCCGCGCTTGCCATGGCCTGCGCCTTCGACTTCGCATCGGCGATGGCCAGCGAGCGTGCCTCGGCTTGAGCCGCTTTGGGATCGGCGAGGCCGAAGCTCACGTTGACGTTCGTCGCCCCGCCCTCCTGAACGACGGCATCGAGGGCCTTGCCCGTCGTGTCGACGTTGTGCCACTTGACCTGGAGCTGCTCGCTGGCTCGGTAGCCTGTGACCGATTGGCCGCCAGGGCTGTACATCGGCCCGATCCAGTAACCCGACGTGTTCAGGTCCTTGTCCACGACGCCAAGCGACTTGATCTTCGTGATCAACCCGCCGGCCTTGGCGGCCAGGTCGCTCTGGGCAGCCGCAGCGGTGGATGCCTGCGATTCGATCCCCATCCCGATGATGGCCTGGTCTGGCTTTTTGGAGACGGTGGCGTCGCCGCTAGTAAGGATCGCGGGCCCGATCGCCGACGACGATGTGGTCGCCGCATTGACGAGGACGGCAGGTGGTCTGGTCGAGGCGACAACGATCGCGACGATGGCGAGCCCGCTGGCGATCAGGGCCAGGACCGGAAGCGCTGCCTTGGCGATCGGCGATGGCATGTCTATTGAGGGAACGCCGCCCGCTCCAGGCGGGTAACAAGCAGTGCTTCTGGCTACTCCTCCGGCCAGGCAGGCGGATCGTAGCCGACGTTCGGGAGGCTGCCCGTCCGCCAGTACACGCCGCGCTTGCGCTGCATCAACTCCTCGTCGACGAGAAACCGGCGCAGCGATGCGAAATCGGGATGGCGTCGCGTGATGATGCGGTTCACCTCCGCCTCGACGTAGAGCCGGCCAGTCTGAAAGTCCTCGACGATCCAGCGCAGCACCGCGAGCCTTTTCTTGCGTTGAACCGGAATCGCGATCAGCCGCCCGGCTCCGTCAACGAAGTTCTCGAGCACGCGGTCATCCGACATCAGTACGTAGAACGTAGCGTCGGAGAGGATGAAGACCTGTCAAGCGATTCGTATGTCCGAGGTCGGCGCCGTGTGATGATTCAACCCGAATGGGGATGCTGACGGACTACTTCGCCGCCCCTGATGATGAGGCTGCAAAAGGGGTCCTCGAGCGAGGTCCGAAAGCCGCTGGACTTCCAACGATCGAGGCGAAATTGCTCGACCCGGTGGTGACGATGGCCACCCTCGAACAGATTCTCCTCGGCACCGATGCAATGACCATCATCGATGACAGTCGTGACTCGGTGATCGCAGGGCTGGAGAAGGAAGGACCACTGATAGCAAGCCTGCGGCCGTCGTTGGTCGAAGGCCTCGGCACACCGGACGCCGCCAGGCTGCTCGCGACCGCCAGGCAGTGGGCGCTGACCGAAGAGCTGTCAGATGCCGATCCTAAGGACCTGTACGAGTTTCTGTGGAATCTGGCCCACCTGGCCCAGTGGGCGGTGGCCAACCGGCAACAGGTTTACTGCTGGATCTTGCCCTAGCGAATCGAGAGAGGGCCCGGCCGCTACGACCGGACCCTGAACCGCTACTACTTGATGCTCAGCTCGATCTGTGTGTTGGCGAATTCCGCACCCGACGCGACGAACGCGCTGGCGCCGGCACTGCCCCGAACAAACGAACCTCCGAAAAATCCGGTCGAGACAACGACCACTGCCTTGTGAGTCTTGTCGTCACACGTCGGCTGGAAGCTTCCGAAACCGAACACGTCCTGGCGAGACCCGCTTGCACCTCCGACGCTCTGCGACTGGTCGATGGTGACCTGACCGAACGCAAACTGCGATGGCTGGCACGAGTAGCTGACATTCACAACGACCGAGTTCGGCGGACTCGCCAGAGAGCTGGTCGAGTCCAGCCTGATCGTGTCACCGCGAGCTGCTGCCCGCCCAACCAGTGAGGTCGCGAGGATCGTCACCACCACGGTGGTCAACAACAACGAAATCCGGACGCGTGGTTTCTTGAAAGCCGAGCCGAAACGACCAACGAACATGAATTTCCTTCCTCCGAGTGAACCGCGGGGCCCCCTATTGGCGTCAAGCGGGCCCATGCTGTTCGAGGGCCGGCAACCACCTCCAATCCAGACTCATCGAATGCTGAACGAGAGACTTGCCGGTTGGTTATCAATACGGCTCGAAACGACTTAACGTGGGGCAGCGATCAGTTTTCCAACTCGATTCGTTGAAGATTTCGTGACGTGGTAACCAACCCGCCACCCCTCTCCCAAACCGACGGGAGAGGGCTGCCTACTCGCTGGCGGACTCTCCTCGTTTCGGAGGCGCCACCGGTGTCTTGATCTCGCCCTGCAATGCCTTGACGTCCATTGCGTTGATGGTGCGTCCTTGTTCGGTGTTCGCAGCCACCGC
>DATEGL010000278.1:0-3590 GCA_035280145.1 Candidatus Dormiibacterota bacterium
GTCTCCAACCTCACCATCAGCGGTCACGTCGTCGCGGTGGCTTCCGCGGCGACGATCACGAGCGGGGTCGTGAACTACTACGCCACGATCGCCCTCAACCAGACCAACCCGGCCCTGAAGCAGGGTATGACGGCCAACGCCACCATCACCGTGAGCAAGGCAACCAACGCGATCGCGGTGCCCAACCTAGCCATCACCCACACCGCGGGCCAG
Organism: Candidatus Dormiibacterota bacterium; assembly: GCA_035280145.1. Taxonomy (GTDB): domain Bacteria; phylum Chloroflexota; class Dormibacteria; order Dormibacterales; family Dormibacteraceae; genus 40CM-4-65-16. The sequence goes on from DATEGL010000278.1 coordinate 214, forward strand.
GCTTACGTCTACGTCTACGCCAGTGGGCAGCAGGTGCTGACCCCGATCGCGACGGGAGTGGTCGGCGACCAGTTCACCGAGGTCACCGGCGGCCTGAACGACACCGAGCAGATAGTGCTCCCGACCGTGAGGGTCACCACCGGCAGCGGCAACACCCGAGGCGGTGGCTTCGGTGGCGGCACCGTGAAGGTGGGCACCGGGGGATGATCGCGCTCGAAAAGATCACGAAGATCTACCGCATGGGCCGGCTCGAGGTGCCGGCGCTGCAGGGCATCGACCTCAGCGTGGACCAGGGCGAGTTCGTGGCCGTCATGGGCGCCAGCGGCTCGGGTAAGTCGACGCTGATGAACATCATCGGCTGCCTCGACGTGCCCACCAGCGGCCGCTACATCCTGGACGGCACCGACGTCGCGCGGCTGGACGACGACCAGCTGGCGCGGATCCGGAACCGGAAGATCGGCTTTGTCTTTCAGAGCTACAACCTCATCCCCCGCACGAGCGCGCTGCACAACGTGGAGATGCCGCTCGTGTATGCAGGCGAGGGAGGGCGCACGGTTCGGGCCCGGGAGGCGCTGGGCGCGGTCGGGCTCGCTGACAGGGAGCGCCATCAGCCGACCGAGCTGTCGGGAGGCCAGCAGCAGCGAGCCGCGATCGCCCGCGCGTTGGTGACCAACCCGGCGATCCTCCTCGCCGACGAACCGACGGGGAACCTCGACAGCACGTCGAGCCTCGAGATCATGCGTCTGCTCTCGAGCCTCAACGCCGAACAGGGCCGGACCATAGTCCTGATCACGCACGAGCAGGACATCGCGCGCTTCGCCAAACGCGTCGTCGAGCTGCGCGACGGTCGCGTCGTCCGCGACGAGAAAAACGCCGCATGAACCTGTACGAAGCGCTCCGCATGGCGGCCAACGGGCTGCTCGCCAACCGGCTCCGCAGCTCGCTGACGATGCTCGGGATATTGATCGGCGTCTCGGCCGTGATCATGCTGGTCGCCGTCGGCAACGGCGCCAGCGTGTCTATCAACAACCAGGTCCAGTCGCTGGGCGCCAACGTCATCTACGTCTACCCCTCGAATGCCAGAGGCTCGGGCGGGGTCTCGCAGGGCTTTGGCACCGGCTCGTCGCTCACCCAGGCCGACGTCGACGCGATCAACAACCGGCAGCAGGCGCCCGACGTCGTCGCGGCGATCCCGGTTGCCCAGACGGGCGGCCAGGTGACGTACGCCAACCAGAACTACTTCGCCCCGACGACCGGGACCACCACCGACTTTCCGATCGTGCGCAACTATCAGATCGCCGAGGGCTCTTTCTTCACCGAGGATGACCTGAACGCGCGGCACCGCGTGGTCGTGCTCGGCCAGACCGTGGTCGACAATCTCTTCGGCTCCACCGATCCCATCGGCCAGACCATCAAGATCAGCCGGCAGAGCTTCCGCGTCGTCGGCGTGTTCGCGAGCAAGGGCGGAACAGGTTTCGGCTCGCAGGACAACGTGATCGTGGCCCCGATCACGACCGTGTGGGCTTACCTGACCGGCGGTCGTGGCAAGTTCATCAGCCAGATCATCGCCTCGGCGGCTTCGCCATCAGTCGTGTCGCAGGCGGAGACGGAGATCACGACCATCCTGATGCTGCGCCACCAGATCTCTGACTCCTCCCAGGCGGACTTTCAACTCCAGAGCCAGCAGGACATCCTGAACCAGGCCAATTCGATCGCCACGATCCTCACTCTCGTGCTGGGCGCGATCGCGAGCATCTCGCTCGTCGTCGGCGGGATCGGGATCATGAACATCATGCTGGTCACTGTTACGGAGCGAACGCGCGAGATCGGCATCCGCAAGGCCATCGGCGCGCGACGGCGCGACATCCTGGTCCAGTTCCTGATCGAGGCGATGGTGCTGAGCGGGCTCGGCGGCACGCTCGGCATCCTGGTCGGAGCGCTGGTGGCCCGCGAGGCGATCCACATTCCGGCGCTGGCAACTTCGAACTTTCCGGCGCCGGTCGTTTCGCTGCCCTCTGTCGTCCTGGCGTTCTGCGTGTCGGTCGCGATCGGCCTGTTCTTCGGCATCTACCCCGCCAACCGCGCGGCGCGGCTGCACCCCATTGAAGCCCTCAGATACGAATGAAGGAGTGAAAGAGTGAAGTCCTACGTAGTTGCGCTGCTTGTGGTGGTCGGCATCCTGGCCGGGTTTTACGGCGGGTTCAAGGTCGGCCAGAACAACGTGAGCGCGAGCACGACGACGGCCAAGAACACCACCGGACGAACCGGCACCGCCGGCGGCCAGTTGGCGGGTGGAGGGCGAGGGTTCGGCGCCGCATGTCCCAGTCCGGGCGCGCCGTCACCGTCGCCAGGGACTCAGGCCGTGGCGCGCGGGACGATCTCGAACCTGAGCTCCTCTTCACTCACGATCTCGAACACGAGCTGTGATGTCAAGGTGACGTTTGGCAACACGGTTCAGGTCTCGAAGACCGTGGTGGGCAACACCTCTGACCTGAAGAACAGCATCACCGTCACGATCATCGGCACCCGTCAGGCGGACGGCAGCATTCTGGCGACCACGATTCAGATCGGGGCCGCGCCTAGCGGTCTCTCGAACCAGGCCACGTCCCAGTAGCGGCCAAACTTGCGGCCCTGTTCCGTGAACAGGGCAACCCGCTTGAATCCGAACTTCTCGTGGAGGGCGATGGAAGCCGGATTGGGCAGCGCAATCCCCGCGTAGGCGCGGTGCACATCTTCGCCCTCGAGCAACTTGAAGAGCTTTGTGTACAGCTCTGACCCCGCGCCCTTGCCGACCGCGTCGGGGGCGACGTAGATGCTGGTCTCGACCGAGGTGAGGTAGCCGGGCTTGGGCCTGTAGCGGCTGCTCGATGCAAAACCGACAATCCTGTCGCCGTCTTCGGCGACCAGCGCCCGATGCAGCCCCGTGGTCCTGTGTTGGTTGAACCACTCGCGGCGGGCGTCAATCGTCATCGGCTGGTCGTCGAACGTGATGTGAGTTTTGACCACATAGTGGTTGTAGATGGCGTTGACGGCTTCGAGGTCGGCCTCGGTCGCCGGCCGGACATGCACGGCGGTGAAGTGTATTTCCGACAATTGGCGGCATGGACCGGATCGAGCTCCGCGGCATGTCGTTTCAAGGTCGCCACGGAGCGCGCAAGGGGGAGTGGGATCACGCCCAGGAGTTCAAGGTCGACGTCGATGTGGAAGCCAGCGTCAGCCTGGCGGGGATGACCGACCGCCTCGAGGACACCGTCGACTACACCAAGATCCGGGCCATCGCCCGCGAAGTCATCGAAGGCCCTTCGGTCCACCTGCTCGAGACGCTGGCCGGCCGCATCGCCGGCCTCGTGATGGAGATGCCACAAGTCGCAGGGGTC
>DATEGL010000279.1:0-3463 GCA_035280145.1 Candidatus Dormiibacterota bacterium
GCAGAAGTCTCCTAGCCGGTCAACCGGCTCGCCGGCGGCACAGGTGCGTAAGCCGAGCTGTAGATGATCGTCGGCAGCTGACCGCCAAATGCGATCGTGTCGGCGATCAAGCCCCCGGTCGCCTCGGTCCGGAAGGTCGCCGCCTTTGTGACGTCGAGCGCCGCGGATGGCATATAGGTCAGTCCCACCCAGGCGGAATCCGCTGCCGCGCCCAGCATGTTGGAGCAGGTGTTTGCCGGAGGATGACCGGCGCCGGGTTCGTAAACCATGATCCAGTTGTACTGATAGCCGCTGAACAGGAAGTTGTCGCCGCTCGTCGTAGCGTTCAGACAGCCTGTGCTGGGGACGTAGAACTCGACCGCACCCGGGGTGATTGGACCCGGGCACGTGACCGCCGCCCCAACGACGCTGCTGCACTGATTTTCATTGGCCCGGTCGCCGGCGGGAGGAGTCGCGCGGTCAGGGTTCTGGTTCGGGAGATTGATCCTGAGTGGCGCCGTCTCGCCGCTTGGTGGGTAAGCGCCAAGAACGCCGGGCGCCGCGAGTGAATTCGGCGCGAACGCGGCGCTGAGGACGCTTCGGTCGAATGTGGCGCTCGCGAACCCCAGGCTGCACGAGCTTCCGGTGAAGGCGGGACATCCGCCGGTGCTGTCATTGCGGACCGGACCCGTGACCAGAATGCTCCCGGCGAATCCGAATGGCCCGCTGCACCCATTGTTGGGGGGAGCGGCATATACGTTGTAACCGGTGGCGCCGGGCACGTTGCTGACCGTGACTTTGAGCACCTGGCCGTTTCCCACCGCCACGGTCCGGCACATGGAAGGCGAGCTCTCCCGGCTGTAGATGATGCCGCCATACGTATCGGTCCGAGTGGCCGTCACCAGTACGGCCCACGTCCCCTGCCTGATGTCGATGCCCGAGGGCGCGCTCAGCTGAAACGAGCCTGCACAGTTCACCCCGCCGGTGTCCCACATCTGATGGCCCAAGGCCGTGTTGTCGTTGTAGAGGGGCTCGTCCGGCGGCTTGAGCTCATTGCTCACAAAACCGCCGGCGTTGGTGTAGCCGCCCTGCCAGTCGTAGACGCCGGCGCTGAGGAAGTAGCACCGGCTGGTGCTGAACATCGGATCGGACGCATACAGGCCGGGTGCCAGCACGACATTGTTGGCAGGCGGCCCCTGGCCTCCGCCCAACACGGACGGCGCCGGGTAGGAAGGATCGACGAGCCGGAAACCGGTCCTTGTCGCGCCCAAGACATCTGGATAGAAACAGGGCGCCGCCGCACCGCTGGGGTAACAACTCGAGGTCACGGAGCCGGGCACTGTTGTCTGGCAGTGCGCATAGATGTCCCCGGCAACACTGAGCCCGGCCCCACCGGTGAGGCTGATGACTCCTGCGGAAACAACGTCACCAAGCACGTTGAGCGTCCCCCCGCCCCCGACGCTGATGGCACTGCCGGAGGAGCCGCCGCAGCCTGCCTGGTTGAGCGCGGCGATCGCGGGAGTGTAGCGGAGGTTGTTGACATTCCCGGTCGCCGAGGCTGCCAGGGCTGGACTCGAACCGTTGGTCAGAATGCGCGCGAACTGCAGCTGCAGCGAGCGGTTGGCGGTGATGATGAACTGGCTGCCCTGCGCACCCAGTCCCGATACCGCCTGCGCCAGCACCGTGCCATCCGAGTAAGTGCAAGTGATGGTTAGAGGTGAAGCGCCCGGCGCCGCGTACGCCGGCGCGCAGCTCGGCGACGAGTAAATACGAAGATTGGCTCCGAAGACCGCGGTCGCGGCTTGCTCCGCGCTGGCATAGCTGCCCGTCTGCTGCAGCTTGTCGCCGGCCGCCAGAGCTGCCGAGTCGACCGCCGCCTGCAGGTCTCGTCGTAACGCGTACGCTCGCGATCCGTCGATCGCGATGGCGGCCATCCCGATGATGACAGTGAGCATGATCGCGATCAGCACTATCGCCTGCCCGCGCTGCTGTTGATGGCGGTACATCAGTACTCGGTCCGGAAGACCGCCGCGGCCGTGATCACGATGTGATTCGCGGTGGCCTGAGCCACGACAGGCGTGATCAGCACGAGGTTGAATCGAATCGTCACCTGCAGCTGCTGGTTGCCGGTCGCGGGATTTAGGGCGCTGCACGATCCTGTCGCGGTCGACGCGTACTCGCCGCCCGGCGCGTTTGGAGGAGGCGTGGTTTCGATCGTTGTGGGCGGGTTCGGCTCCGTGATGTACAGCCATGCCGTGTTTTCAGGCGGCGTGGCCGTTGTCACTGGGCCCTGCGGGCACGGCGCCGTCACGGGCGTCCCGAACATCTGGCCGTTTACCTTGTTGAGCACATCGGCGTCGACCGGGAGCTGGTTCGACGCGCGCACCGCCACCCGCGCGCCTTCGCGGGCCGCGTGGTTGATGGTGTCGTAATAGAAGACCGCGCGACCGATGTCGACGACGCCGAACAGCAGCAGCAGCAGTACGGGCGAGACGAGGGCGAACTCGATCAAAGCCTGGGACCGCTGCAGATGGTGGCGCCGCGGCTGCATCAGGTCCCCTGTACGGTCATGTGCACGTTCGAGGCGACCTGAAACACGCCGAACTGCGACTTGATGACCGGCGTGAGAGGCCCGTACGTGTACAGCACGATCACGTTCAAGTCAAGGTGCCCCATGTTGGTCGCAGGGCTCGAGTAATCGAGGCCGGGGGTGTTGTTGTAGCAGATATAAAGCCAGGGCTGGTTGGCAGTCGACGGATACGCAGATGACACGTAGGGCGGGTTGTGAAGCGTGTTGCCGTCGCTCGTGCTGGGGCACGTCGTGGATGGGTTCTTGAGGACCGACGCCGGCAACGAGATGGACGCCAGCTCAGCGTCCACCGTCGCCTTGATCTGGACGTCGTCCAGGTAGGGGTGAGACAGGGTCGGCGAGTCATACCAGGCGCCGTGCCGTGCACCCTCTCGGGCGGCGTTGGAGATGGCCTCGGAAACGTAGACCGAGCGCCCGATGTCGACCAGTCCACCGATCAGGAGGACGAGCACCACGGAGGACACCGCGAACTCCACCAAGGACTGTCCCCGCTGATCGAAAAGGGTCGTTTTGAGTGTCACGTAAGGGGGGCTCGGCACCGGGATATCTTGCCTATGATGGGTCGGCCTTGCGGACCTTTAGCGGAATTACTTCCCGCCGGCCATTCACTCTTCTAGGCGTCGTGCTGGCCCTGGTGGTCATTGCCGCCTTCGTCCTCGTTGCCTTGAACGCCAGCCAGGCCGGCTCGAGTCCCCAACAGACCGTAGTCGTGGCGACCAAGGACCTGCTGCCTAGGGTCCCGATCTCGGCCGGCTCGTTGACGATTCGTACGATCCCGGTTCCCGCGACCTACCCCAAGGTCTACTTCGACCGCATCCAGGACGTCGAGGGCATGATCCCGCTGGTCGCGATCAGCTCGGGCCAGGCGGTGGTAGCGAACGACGTGGCCAAGCC
>DATEGL010000280.1:0-6633 GCA_035280145.1 Candidatus Dormiibacterota bacterium
AGCCACTGAACGCGCCGGTTGAAGAGCGCCCAGAAGAAAGAAAGTGCCACGACGGTGCCCCACGCGTGGACGTGGAAGACAGGCAGGACACCCGAGGCAACGCCGGCGAAGAGATACGGCGGCCAGCCAAGGCGCTCGCGCACAGCGACCCACAAGAGCACCAGGAGGATGAGGGCGAGGCCCAATCCAAACAGCGTCGAGCGCTGTGGCACCAGATATGCGAGCACCGGGTTCAACCACTGCAGGTCGACGCCGGAGTTCTGGGTGTAATCGGGCGTCGGGAGATGCGCGATCGCCGCCGCACCGCCGTGGGCCACGTCTCGAAAGAAGTAGATGAAGCCCAGACCGCCGCTCAACAGGAAAACGAAGACGGCGATGACTGACGCCGCGCGCCCGCCAGTGAATCGGAGAGCCGACAGATAAAGGACCGCAGGGAATGCAAGCCCAAGTACAGCGCTGGTCGCCGTGATCGCCTGCGTCAGCGAGAAACCGAGAGGCACGAGGTCGGCGGCCAGGAAGTCGACCATGAACGGGTAGCCGAATCGGTGGCCAGGATCGACCGGATACTCGGGCGGGAAGTTGTGCCCGTACGCGAACGAGCCCGCGTACGTCAGGTGTGCGGCCCAGTCACCCCAGATGTTGACGTAGCCGGCATACAGCCCAGCCGGCGCATAGACGTAAGCCTGGTGCAGGAAATGAATGGTCCAGGCGCCGCAAACGACCGCCACCACGAGCAGCGGCCACGGGTGGCCTGGAGCACGCCACGACACGAGCCACCGCCGGGCCGCGTCGTTCCAGTCTGTGGCTACCTGACCCCGCCTCAAGACCGCGCCGATGACCCCACCGGCGATGCAGATGACCAGCCCGAGGATGACGGTGAAGCGGGTCACATCGCGAAGCAACAGCGAGGGCACGAACGTCACCGCGGCGACGGTCATAGCGCCTATCACGACCCCAAAGACGATTCGCTCCTCGAGGTTCAGCGCGACCCCGGAAAGATATGTGATGCCGAAACCGGCCACGGCGGATACCACCAAGAAGAAGGCGGCCGTCAATTCCAGCAGAAGATTTGCTGTACCACCGCGGGGTCACCCTTGCAGTACACGCCCCAAAGCTTGGGTCCCCACGGTGGCGTACCAGGCATCTGGTAATAGGCGGCCTGAGATATAGGTAGGGCAGTCCACTCTGGGTAGAAGTAGCCGAAGAACAGGACTGCCACCGCGAGGTGAGCCGCGACCAGCCAGTTGCGGCCAGGCGGACGCAGCTTTTCCGCGAGCTGAACAAGCACGAAGGCGAGGGCCAGGACCATGAAAATCAGCCCGCCGAACATGTGGTACATGAACAGCACCCGCGAGATCAGAAACCACGGGAAGTACTGGACGATGAACCCGAGCAGGATCACGGCGGCGGCGAAGCTGCGGTGCCGGATGACGTAGTACGGCAACGCCGCCAGGCAGGGAAGGCTGGTCCACCAGATCCAGGGGTTGCCCAGGTTCGAGATGCGCGCGATAAGCGGCTGGCCGGTGAAGACGTCCGTACCAAGCTTGTACTCCGCGTAATACAGGACCGGCCGCGTCAGAAACGGCCACGACCACGGCTTTGATCCATACGGATGGGTCGCGACCAGGTTGTGGTGATACGTGTACGACTCGACCTGGTACTTGATGAGGTCGGCCATCGTATGGAACTGTCCGCGGGCAAAGAACGGGTACCACGACAGCACGTAGATGACGACCGGGATGATCACCAGGGCGACGAGCCCGACTCCAAGATACATAGGCCAGAAGCCCTCCGGCACGACCGGCCGTCGCTCCTTGTTCCATGTGAGGAACGGCCAGCCTCGCGGACCGAAGTCGAAGTTCAGGCTGCGCAGAACCAGTCGCGCGAGAAGCCAGAACACGATGCTGAGCCAGGCGGCGAGCACGATCCATTTCGCCGCGATGCCGACGCCCAGCACGATGCCCAGCCCGAGCAGCGAAGCGATCGACGTTTTCGCCGACCGTCGCTGGATGTGAACGAGGAACACGAAGTACGCGGCGAGGATCAAGAAGATCGGAAAGATATCGATCATGCCGATGCGCGACTGGACAAAGAACAGACCGTCGAAGCACACCAGCGTCGCGGCGGCGATCGCGAAGAGTCGGTTGGGCCAGAGACGCCTGGCGAGGAGATACATCATCGGGATGCACAGAGTTCCGAAGATGCAGGCGGCGATCCGCCATCCAAACGGATTGTTGCCGAGGTCGATGTAGTCGCCTGACGCGCCCTCGAATCGTGCCCGCCACCAGCCGTAGCCGAGCTCGCCCGCGGCGATCAGCTCTTTGCCCAGTGGTGGCTCGGGGTCGAAGTAATTGAACTGGCATGCGCCCTGTTGATAGTCGCCCGGCATCGATCGTGTGCACTTCTCGATGCCCTTGAGGTCCTTGTAAGCGTCGTCAGGGAAATAGACCTCGTCGAAGACCTGGCCGGCCGGCGGCTCGTACTGCCCGTTGACGAGATTCCCGCGGTTGTACGGATATGCGAGGCCGCAGATGGTCCCCGGGTCTCCCTGCGGATCCGTCGGGGTGTTCGCCACGCAGTCCGTGATCCACGGCGTGTCGAAAGGATTGACGAAGAAGTTCGGCAGGATCGGGCTGAAGAAGCGCAGCACGAATGCGACCGCTGTCAGGGCGATCAGCGCCATCAGGTCGAACCTGTCGAAGTAGCCTCCGGCCGGCCTCACCGGCGCCGCTTGCGCCGCCTGGCTCCGCCCTGGTTCTGACCTACGCGCTCCGGAAGGTGCGAGCTGATCTCCCAAACCACCGCGTCAGCGTCCGGCACCGGGATCGCGATCGTCTCTTCGTACATCAATCGCGAGCGAAAGATCCCGAGCTTTTTCTTGATCTCCGCAAGCTGCGAATCGTCGCCGCGCACGCGGATGAAGACGGCCGGCTTGTCGATGTGCTGCTTCATGATCGGGGCGATCATCTTGCTGCGGCGATCCTGGAAGTGCTGCCGCAGCGGCAGCGCCTTCACCGATCGGATCGAGTCGTAGTCGATGACGACGCTGGCGAGAAGGCTCGAGATCCTCACGCCTTCGTCGGTCACCCGAACGTTGCTGCGCCAGCGGTAGAAGAAGATCGCCGCTCCGAGCAGCACGCCGGTCGGGATGTAGACGAGCCACACCGAGAAGGCCGGCGAAAAAAGCTGGCGTTGGTAGACGGCGATGCCGGTCGCGACGACCCCGGCCACGATCAGCAATCCGGCGAAGAACCGCTGCTGCTGCCAGAGGTGATGCGCGTAGAGGTTTTGATGCCTCACCGGGCGGTGCGGAGCTGCCGTGCTCAAGGAACTAATGATTATCGGGTAGGTCCCAATTGAGGCTTCTTTCGAGGGCTCGTCGCCACTGCGACTGCATGGTGTCGGCCCGGTCGCGGGACATCCTTGGCTCGAACTCGCGGTCCAGCTTCCAGAGGCCGGCCAGGTCGGCCTCGGTCCAGATTCCAGCGCCAAGGCCGGCCAGGAACGCCGCGCCCAGCGCGGTGGTCTCGGTGTGGCGGGGCCGGCGCACCGGAATGCCGAGCAGGTCCGCTTGCAGCTGACACAGCACGTCCATGACCGCAGCTCCGCCGTCAACCCGTAGCTCGGTGAGGGGCTTGCCGGTGTCGGCTTCCATCGCTTCGACCACGTCGCGCGTTTGATATGCCATCGCCTCTACAGCCGCCCGCACCAGGTGAGCGCGCGTCGTGCCACGAGTGAGACCGGTGATGGTTCCGCGCGCGTAAGGGTCCCAATGCGGCGCGCCCAGCCCGACGAAGGCGGGCACCAGGAACACTCCGCCGGTGTCGGGCACCGACTCGGCCATCGCCCCGGCTTCGCCTGCGCTCCCGATGATCCCGAGCCCATCCCGCAGCCACTGCAGGGCGGCACCGGTGACGAAGATGGCACCCTCCAGCGCGTAGCTAAGGCGGCCTGCGCGGCGCCACGCGACCGTGGTCAACATCCCGGATCGCGACGCCACGCGATGCGAACCCGTCTGCATGAGGACGAACGATCCGGTTCCGTAAGTGTTCTTCGCCATGCCTTCCGCCGTGCAAGCCTGGCCGAACAGCGCCGCCTGCTGGTCGCCCGCGATGCCGCTGACATTTGCAGCGATCGGTCCGCTGGAGTCCACCACCTCAGGGAGGTTGGCCAGCGAGACATCGAACAGGTCTGCCATCTCGTCGCTCCACGCACCACGCCCGATGTCGAACAGAAGCGTGCGCGACGCGTTGGAGGCGTCGGTGACGTGGGCGCGTCCTTCTGACAGGTTCGCCACGAGCCAGGAATCGACAGTGCCCGCGGCGGCGCGATCCGCTCCTTCGATGTTCTTCGTCGCCCACGCGAGCTTGGTCGCCGTGAAGTAAGGGTCGAGGACGAGCCCGGTGACCTCACGCACTCGGTCCTCGTGGCCTGCGTCGCGTAGACGCCTGCACTCGTCCGCCGTGCGGCGGTCCTGCCACACGATCGCCGGCGCGATCGGCACGAGCGTCTTGCGGTCCCAGAGCACTAGCGTCTCGCGCTGATTGGTAATTCCGATGGCGCGCACGTCGTTCGACGTCGCGCTCGCACTTTTGAGTGCGTCCTGGGCGCTCGCCTGCACCGCCGACCAGATCTCGTTCGGGTCGTGCTCCACCCAGCCTGGCCGGGGATAGCGCTGGGAGATTTCGCGGTAGCCCTTGCCGAGCACCTCTCCGTCCAGGCCGACCGCGACCGCTGTCGCGCCGGTGGTGCCCTCGTCGAGGCTCAGGACGACTTGCGTTGCCAGGTTCGGTTGAGGCTGCCGGTCGAGTATCCCTCGAGGTCGGCGGAAACGAATTTGTAGCCGGCCTTCCGCACCGCGGCCGACACCATTTCTCTGTCGGCGATCAGCTTCGCGATTTCGGCCGCATCGACCTCGATCCGCGCCACGTCGCCGTGATGACGGACACGGACCTGGTCGAAACCGAGCGCTTTCAGTGCCGCCTCTGCCGTTTCGATCTGGCGCAGAGTGGCGACGGTGACGGGCGTGCCGTGCGGGATGCGCGACGAAAGGCACGCGAAGGAGGGCTTGTTCCAGTTGGGCAGACCGAAGGAGCGCGCGGCCGCGCGAATCTCCGCCTTCCCCATGCCCGCCTCGAGAAGTGGGAAACGAACGCCGCGACGCACGGCCGAAGCGTGACCCGGACGATGGTCGCCTGCGTCGTCGGCGGTCGCGCCATAAGCGAGGTGCGCGAGCCCGAGCCCGCTGCGCACTGGCTCGAGCGTGTCGAACAGCTCTTCCTTGCAGTGGAAACAGCGGTCCGGATTGTTGCGCGCGTACGCGTCCAGCTCGACCTCGTTCGTGTTGACTTCGACCAGCCGAACTCCCATCGTGCGCGCCAGGCCCCGCGCGGCCTCCTGCTCCGACTCTGGATAGGCGGGCGAGCTGGCGAGAACCGCCACGGCCTGGTCGCCGAGCTCGTCGCTCGCCAGCCTGACCAGGAGCGTGGAATCGACGCCCCCCGAGTAAGCGACCAGCACGCTGCCCAGCCCGCGCACGATGTCACGCGCCGACTGCAGTCGCGTCGCATCGAACGAATCGAGCTGGATCACGTCCAGAATCGAAGGTTAGCTTGCCTGGGCTTCGGAAGGCTCCATCGCCGGGACGCCACACCAGGCTTCGTAGTCGATCAGCGAATCGACTGTCGGGTTCTCGCCGCACAGCGGGCAGGCCTTGTTCTGTCGCAGCTTCAGCTCGCGGAAGCTCATGTCCTCGCCCTCGAACAGCAGATACCGGCCCACCATCGGCCGTCCGATGTCGAGGAGATACTTGATGGTCTCGAACGCCATCATGCTGCCGATGATGCCGGGGAGGACACCAAAGACTCCGGCCTCAGCGCAGCTCTGCACGCTGCCGGGAGGCGGCGGTTCCGGGAACAGACACCGATAGCACCCGGTGCCTTTGGCCGAGTCGAAGAGAGCGATCCTTCCCTCGAAGCGAAAGATGCTGCCGTGCACGAGCGGCTTTGCCAGGAAGTGTGCGGCGTCGTTGGCCAGGTAACGAGTCGGGAAGTTGTCGGTGCCGTCGACGATCACGTCGTACGTGGAGAAGATCCGCATCGCGCTCTCCGAGTTGAGGTGCTCGTTGATGGGCACGACCTCAACGTCCGGGTTCAGGCTGCGCAGCATCTCGGCCGCGGACTCAACCTTGGGCCGGCCGACGTCGTCCACTCCGTGGAGAAGCTGGCGCTGAAGGTTGGACTTGTCGACCACATCGAAGTCGACGATGCCGATCTTGCCCACTCCGGCCGCCGCGAGGTACATCGCTGCGGGCGATCCCAGGCCGCCGGCGCCCAGGAGCAGCACGCTCGAGTTGAGCAGCTTCCGCTGCCCCGCGCCGCCGACCTCGGGGAGGATAAGGTGGCGGGCGTACCGCGCGACCTGGTCCGGGGTGAAGGCCTTGTTGTTCTGGGTCATGCCTACACCGACTATACGCAGGGCCGCTTCGGGGTTATTCCTATAGTTGGGGAGCGCCATGGAAACCGAATACCTCGACGAAGAGCAGGTCATCTCCCTTTACAACAAGGTCAGGACCGGCAAGAAAACCTGGCCCATCGGCATCTGGAGCTCCCCGGCCGCCCTGCAGTACGCGGT
>DATEGL010000281.1:0-9418 GCA_035280145.1 Candidatus Dormiibacterota bacterium
GAGGTGCCCATTACGACGGAGGTAGCGGAGGTTGTCGCGGACGCGTCTCGACACCTTCTCCCGCTCCTCCTGGGCGACGATCGCCTTGATCTTCCAGGACAGCCGATCGACGTTGCTGATCAGGCCGTTGGCGTCGAAGACCAGGATTCGGCGCTCGGTCATCTCGGCCATGAACCTGAAGAACTCGACATCGTTGCGGTGAAGGCGATCGGCGTCATAGAAGGCAACCGCGCCAATGTGGCCCGCCGGGGGTGTCCTGATCCGATCCATCAGGGCGAGGTAGCCAGGGCGCTTCGAGGTCTCTTTGCCAGAGCGGTCGGCGTCTTCGAAGTGCTCGAAGGCGAGACCTTCGAGCTCCGGCCGCCGGATCACGGCGTCGAGCTGCTGATTGAGCGAGGGACCGCGCGGGAGCCCCTCGGCGTCGAAGTCGCTGACCGACTGCCGCGTATAGACAAGTACGACGGGCGTCGGGCGATTCGCGCCGGCTGCTCCGCGCAGCCGCTCCAAAGCTTTTGTTTCGCTCTCACGCGTCCACCCGTCTTGGCGACTCACGTTCTCGCCTTCAGACCTGGGTCACTGATACGCGGTGGACAAGGCGCACCGTTGAGAAGTGGCGCGTGTCGACGGTTATCAACTCCTCGACCCGATGCCGTTCGGCGATCGCCAGAAGCAGAGCGTCGACGTAGGAGAGGCGCAGTTGACCGTAGCGCTCGAGGATCGCGGCGGCTCGCTGGTGATCGCCTTCGCCGGTCGCGAGCAGTTCGATCCCGCTCTCTCGCGCCCAGCGCAGGACTGCCAGGGCAGGCTCGGCCGAGCGATGCGGCGAATACCGCGTGCGAAACAGGGTGTAGGCCTCTCCTATGACCTCCCAAATCGTGCAGAGCTTCCGACCCTTGCGGCCGCTGGCCCGAATCGCTGCGAGCGTTGCTGCGTGGTGCTCGTCGGCTTCGGACAGCAGTCCGACGATCGGGCCTGTGTCGAGAAGGACTGCTCGCACGCCTCAGCGGTAGACCACCTCGTCGACTTCTTCTGAAAGCGTCGGTGGCGCGCCTTTAATGATCCCGGCGAAGGCGAGCACCTGGTCGACCTGAGTCGAGGTCTCGGGAAGGGCTCCCACGGCTTCGACGATCAAGGCGCTCTGCGAGATCCCCTTCTGGCGAGCCAGTCGTCGGATCCTCTTGTCCGTCTCGGACGGCACGATGATCTGCTTGCGGACCAACATGACTGGCATTGTACATCGCTCAGTGTGTAGCAACATCATGCCGCCTCGACCCGAGTTTGCCGGTCCGCGTGCTTGCGCCGCTGCTCTAACAGGATCTCAGCCACGAGATCGATCACTTGAGCGATCTCTGGCGCCAGCGCGACCGTGTCCGCCGGCATCTCTGCAGGCGGCGGAGGGTTTGTCGATACGGTGAAGCGTGTGACCCTTCGGACTTTCAAACGACCTGGCCCCCTCCAGGTCTTCGCTCCCACCAGGATGGCTTGCCGATGCAGTCATCTACCGAGCGATCGATGTCGTCCATCGGCGGCAGCCGCTTGAAGGGGATCCGCTGCCCGACTCTGGTGATTCCGATCGGCGGCGGATCCGAGGCACGGTTCTCACACTTGAGCCAGATCGAGCCCAGCGGCCCCCACCAGCGCAGGCGATCCGAAGTCGTGGTCCAGAAGCTGCAGCAGGTGTCGAGGCTGTAATCCGGTCGTCCGCGCCAGATCTCGTACTGAAGGCTATCTTCGCGGCCGTCTTTGGGGACGACGAACAGGACGTGGTACTTGTCAGCGTCGCGGTAGTGCTTGAAAAAGGCGACGTAAGCGGCGATTTTCTGACGCATTCGCTGGAGCGACTCGGTGGCGCGGTCCCACTCCAGGTCAAAGCAGATCCGTCCACCGTTGGCGAGATAGGTCCCGCGCCCGTCCGGCGTGGGTATCCGCTGCTTGATCTCGCGCGTTCGCTCCCGGCGCTCCTCGCGGACCTCCTCTTCACCGTTCCAGATCAGGAGTCCTTGGCGACGTAGATCTCGGCTGCGGCTCACCAGCGAGACGAAGAAATCGTTGGCCTCGAGGTCGTGGATCGCATGCCAACAGTGATCACGCGCCTCGTGGCTGCGCTCAACGTAGGCGCGCTGGTTCTCGCCGTGCCAGTCAGCGAGCACCCTGGCGCCCCGCCCCGAGATCAGGCACATCGAATGACGACGACGTACGCCAGGTGTCTCGATAACTTTCCAGACGTAGATCAGACCGAGCGTCTTGAGCTGGTGGAGTCGGATCTGACACGCACGGAGGCTGGGGAAGAAGAGCTCCTTGATCTGAAGCGTGTTGAGGTAGCGGTAGTCGTAACCAGTTGAAGGATGAGGAGGTCGCGTTGGGTGAGTGAGCGGTGAAGTTTGCTGAGCTGCGTTTGGGAAGGACGAGCGTCGGCTGAAGCGGGAAGGTCTCGGAGGACTATTGGATGAGTTAGTAAGGGAGACCGTCCTGCCCTACTTGCCTGGCCAGATTGAGTTCGGCAAGGTTGTGCACCGACTTTCGTTTCCTGAAGCGCACGCCGGCGCGAACGCCTTGAAGCGATCGCCGGCACGTTTCGAGCGCTGCACCCGCGGTGCTCACCGGCTCGCTGTTGGAGCTGGCGACGCCTGAAATCTCGAGGCCGTCAGGAGCGACCTCGTCGAAGGGGGTCAGAGTCGGACCCCTCGAGAGGTGCGGCCGCAGAGCCGTCCGGGCTCGGCCGCGCACTGACCAAGAGCCTCACCGACCATTCGCGCGCAATTGTTCATGACAGAACAATCCACATGGAGGTGGCCGAAATTGGTCGCGGGCGAACGACTCTAGAGCGACTCTTATTCGCCTCCGGGACCGCCCTGCGAAGCCAGCGAACGCGTGCTGCAGCGTCAGCCAGAAGTTCCTTTGCGAGATTCATCCCCTAACAATCCCCATCGAGCAGGCCGAGATTGGTCGCGGCAAGCGACTCCAGAGCGACTCTTGTGCGCCCTCCTGGGCGCCCGGAAGCCTTCGGGGCGACTCCAGAGCGACTCTTGCGCGCCATCCATCCCTCCCGGACGCCAGCAGGACGCTGGCTACGCACTCGCCGGACACCCGCTGCGGGAAGTCACCACGCGTAACGCGTTCCATTGACACCTAGTACCTGCGGCCGCGGCATCGGCGCGGAACTCCTCATACCTATAGATCTCCAACGAGGTGGCCGAAATTGGTCGGTGGGTCCCACCTTCCGTCCGCCGTTTGTCCAGCTTCGGCGCCCCGTTCCACCTTCCGACCGCCGCCGTTCCACCTTCGGACCGTCGCCACTCCACCTTCGGTTTTCGATGGGACGGCGTCGCCGCTCCGGGCGGGCCTCCGGGAGTTTTTGGCCGCCTGTCCTCGGGCTAGGCGGTCAAACTCGCTCCGTTGAGTCTTCGGAATCGGCCCAGAAAGGATGGTTCGTTCACGGTCGGGTTTGACACCCGTTTGAAGGTCGCCCGCTCCGACTGCCCTTCAGCCGAGTGCGTTCTCTATCGCGGCCAGTGCCGACTCCGCTTCACTGTCGATTAGGGCCACGCGGGCCAGCACGACATCGGGCATTTCAGCGCGTACGTCTTCCAGGACTTGGAAGAAGCGCCGATCCGTAGTAAGGAGCCAGTCGAAACCCCAGAGGTGCGGGGCGTGAAGGCGATCGACCGAGTTCCCCGGCGTCACCTTCCGTCGTCGCTGAAACAATTCGGTCAGCCCAACAACTCGACACAGCGGCACGTGCGTCGCGTCCACATCGCACATCCACAATCGATGCCATTCATCGACGGGTTGCGGCCATGTGAAGTCGACGAGCCACGACAGGTGCCGGTTAGCGCGCAGTTCTTGATCAAAGGCGGGCCGCGTTTCTTCGGCGGCGACGTAGCGCCAATGCTCATCGGCTTGGGTTCGTTGATCCATGCAGCGTTGGACTTCAGCGCTGTTGTGCCGAGGTCGCCAATCGGCGCCTAAGTGGGGTCGCTGCCGGTGTTGCTTTTGGCGTGCCATTTCTCGACCGACCAAAGCGTTAATGCGCAGGAGTTCATGCGTGAGGTCGGTTAGGCGGGACGGGTCTTTCAGCTTCAGCCACTCGCGCTTCCGTCGCCTCAGATACTCCTCAGCACTGCGTCGGTCAGGTGCCTGACGGAACCACTCGGGACGTAAGCGCCACAACTCGTCCGCAATTTCGCGGTAGTGCCGAAAGTCATAAGGCGGATGAATTGGCGAGCCCACGCGGAGGATGGTGTGGACTCGGGCATCACGTTCAGCATGGTCGGAGTTGCGTAGCGCCTCGCCTACATTGGCGTTGATCGATATGCCGATTTCATGGCCCTGCGACTTGCGCCACTTCCGCACCTGGGCGGACTCGTTGCGCCTCTGGATCAGGTCATATATGAAGCTGTCGAAGTAGAGCTTCACCTCGGCCTGCATTATGGTGCCGACCCCGGTAGTCCTCTCTCCGCCTGAACTCGTCTAGGCGAGACGGCACTTCTGTTCGTTGAGCGCGCTCCTGTGAGAGGAGGTGTGCTCGGAGTTGGGAGGTCGCCTGGATGCGGCCAGCAGGCGCCAATCCCACGGCCTGTCGAGTTACGTGGTCGCAGGCGGCCCACCAAGCAGCGTTGGGCGCGATGAATTACGACGTTGTGAAGCTGCTGATTACCAGGTCAGACGTTCGCAGATTTGAATCACGAGCCGACTTGCTGCCGAAAATGAACGCAAAGCCAAAGCAGTTGAAGCCGGTCGGAACCGATGCGTACGTGCTCCAGAAGACCTCCGATTGCGTCGGACCCAGAAAGCCACTGACGCGGGTAACTGTCTGACCATTAACCGTCAGCTGGACCGTGTTGTCGACGTTTCCTGGCGGCGCGGCACGACACGAACCCGCCACGGTGCTCAGCGCGAAAAATGCGCCGGCGCTGTCCATGCCGATCGGCGAGCCAATGTCTTTCTCATTGGAGAAGTACTTCTCGGTATCTGGTGCCCCGAGGGTCGACAAGTCGTACCAGCTCGCCGGGTAGTCAAGCGTGTAGCCCCACTTGTCGCTGTGATAGCTGTTCCAAGGCGAGAGTCGGAACGAGTGCTGCATTACATCGTCGAAGGCCGTCGAGTAGTTGGTTTGGTTCGGTCGATGCTGATAGAGCACCAGATAAGTTCGCGTACCGTTGTACACGTCATACATGATCTGGGTGGTCCCGGCCTCGGGCCCCATACCAGGATCTTTGTCCACGTGCGCCGATATCCGGGTGCCGTCTACTCCATCGACCCGTGTGGCTGCCTGGGTGTCGATGGATCCAATCCAAACGTAGTTGTGCTGTGTTGGCGCGGATCTCTGATCGCCCTGCACCGACATGACGAGCATGTCGAAGCCGCCGCCTGACTCACGGGGACAGACGCCTTCTGAAGCACTAAAGCCAATGGCGTATCCGTAGTTCTCGCAGTTCGTGAACTTCCAGGAGGCTGGATGCCTGAAGGCAAAGCTGCCGGTTGTGTTCGAGAGGAGAAGGGGATCGGTAGAAGCCTTTGGGGGCGTCGGCGAGGCCGCGGGCGGGCTTTCAAGTCGCGTGGATGACGCTGGCGATGGGGTCGCAGACCGAGCTCCTGAGGCCGTCTGCCGCGATACGCCAGTTGGCGCGACGTGCCCACAGGAGGCAAGCAGGGCTGCAACAACCAATAGGCACACCCCTAGATTCCGCACGATGGTTGAACGCTACAGCCCACCGATCGGATATGTGCCGAGCTAACCGCTCCCCGGGTGCCTTAGCCGGCTGGGCCTCGGGCGGCGGCCTAGGACCAGCCGTTGCCTCCGCACCCGCACCGATAGCTAGTCGGTCAGCCGGTATGTGAATTCGACGGACGGCTTGGTACTAGGGGACTTGAGTCCCGTCTCCCGCTCCAGCTGATCCGCTCGCTTACTTGCGCCCTCCGCGGAACAGAGCCCCGGCGAGGTCTTGTCCTTTGAGCAGGTCTTGCGCTTCGTCGGGGATGGGCCACAGCGACCAGTCGAATTCGATCCTGTCCCAGAGAGCTTCTGTGGTCGGGTTGGCTTCGTCGTAGACGAAGGCTCTGCCAGGTCGTTCAGGGTGGGCCTTGAGCAGAGCCTGGAACATTGCGGCGTGCTCGTAACCCACCGCGGCACCGACTACCTGCACCGCGACGCTCACCGATAGCGATGCGACGATCAGAGGCTTCCACGCGAGACTCATAAACGACCATCTGCGCAGAATTTCCAAGAGGCCGACAGCGAAGATAGGCATCAGCGGCATGAGGTAGCGCGGCCCCCATGCCCAGTAGGCTTGCCATCCGAACCACACCGCGAAGAACGCGACTCGCGCGATGAACAGTGCCAGTGCTGTGACGACGAGCACCGGTGCCGTTCGCACGGCGAGCCAGTAGCCGACTGCGCACACTGCAGCCATCGGCACGTACACAAAGAGGCCGGCGCCAGGGGAGAAGAGAAGGCCGTAGAGGCCGGCGAGGAGCGGATGGTTGAAGGAGGCAAAGAAATAGCCCGTGCGCCACGGCGCTCCGTACCGAAGCGCGTTGTAGGCGGCCGTGATGACAATCGAGGGCAGTAGTCCGGCGGTGAAGAGCAGAACCGTTTTCTTTCCGGGTCGTCGAGCCCAAGACGCGATGGCGAGGATAGGCATGACGAGGAGTGCGGATTCAGGGCGCATCAAGATCGCGAGGCTCGAGGCCGCGCCTGCGAGTCCTGGCCTCGTGGTTTGCACGGCGATGAGCCCCAAGGCGATGGCCAGGCCGACTGTTGGTTCAGAAAATCCAGTGGCGACGTACGGCAAGATCAATGTTCCGAAGACGGTCAGCGCGGATGTCGCGATCGCTTGGCTGGTGGTCGCTCTCATCGTGAGCGCGAGGATGAAAATCGCGACCGCGGTAGCGGCCGCGACGATGGCGTTGACGGCCATGACCCATAGCGCTGGGTCTTGGCTGAATTTCTCGGCAAGCCAGTAGGGTGGGGCCATCAGTAGGGACATGCCGATCCCGTAGAACGAGTACGGGATGTTCATGTCGAAGGGGTCGCGGTGGACTTCGAAGTTGCCGCGATCGACCAGGCTTTGCGTGACCTGGTACATGGTCTGTGCGTCGTAGCTCTCGGGCGAAGAGCGAATGAAGAGCAGGGCAACGGCCAGCACTCCAATGAACAGCGCCGCTCCGGCAGCGACCAGCCGGCGCGTCAAGACGCCGTCAGTGCTAAGTCGTCCAAGAGATCGGGACTATCCTATGGCCGGAGCCGTGAGGGACAGACGCCGATGGGTGGCGGCGCTTGCCGCAATTGGCGTCGTTTTCTTGACGTGCGGCCCGGCAGCTACGGTCTCGAATGCGCCGAAGTATCGAGTGACGGGGATAGTCCGCGCATCGTGCTATGCAGGGCGGCCGGGTGAGGGACAGAAGGGCTGCTCGCTCCATGCACAGATCCAGAACGAGGGCGGGCCCGGAACCGGCGGGTCGGCGGAGCTGACAATTTTGTATAAGCCCCTCGACAGCGACTCGGTCCGAAGTGAGACGTGTAGCGCAGACTTTCCCTCGCTGGCCACCAAGGACGTGGCTGAGCTCGACTGTGGTGTTACCGCCGACCCACCAATTTATGCCCCGCGGATTGTCGGGACCGATATCAAGATCCATTCGAAGTAATCCTCGGCGCCGCACCGGTGCCCCAGCAGCTGTTTCTTTAAGCCCCCTCTTCCCCTTTTCCCGCAAACTGATCTCGAATGATCAGCACCGGGGCCTCGGTCGAGTTCCGAACCTCCAGGGGCCGCGTGACCGGTCTACGTTACGGCGCTGCAACCGGCCAGCTGCTACTTGCGGTGCCCGGCCTGAGCCAGGATGCCCGATCGTTCGACACGCTCGCGCAGCAGCTCGCCTCGGATACCAGGCAGGTCGTCGCGATCAGTCCGCGAGGTCGCGGCGAAAGCGAGGTGACGCCGCTCGGTACCTACGGCTGGGAAAACCACGCGCAAGATCTCGCCGAGATCGCCACCCAGCTCGGTCAAGAGACCTTCGACCTGATGGGCTGGTCCTTCGGCGGCCTCGTGGCGTTGAAAGCGGCGTCACTATTTGGCAACCGAATCCGCCGCATCGTCTTGATCGACGTGGTCGGCAGACCCGACGCAACGTCGCTCGGTCCTGTGGTGAAGGGGCTGGAGCGGCTGGGAGGAACGTTTCCCACGCGCGACGCCTACGTCGACCTCGTTCTCTCGAGCGGTGTGGCCGCCGGTTTCGAAGACGTCTGGCGCCCATATCTGACCGACGACCTGATCCCCACCTCCAACGGCTTCACCACGCGAACCAATAAAGAGGCAGTCATCGAGGATGCCGTCTATGGCAGCAACCAGGACCCCTACGCGCTGTGGCCGTCGCTTACCATGCCGGTCCTCCTGGTGCGTGCGGGACGCGAGATTCTGCCAGGCATGGGCTACATCGTCTCGCAGGAGGACAGCAAACGATTCCCGGCCGAGGTCGAATCAGCGAACGTCGTCAGCGTCGACGCCAACCACTACAACGCCGGCTACCACCCAGATTCCGTGCGCACGATCAAGGACTTCCTCTCCGCCTGACGCAGGATCGTCAGGTCTCGACAACGGCCTCGGCCTGAGGCGCAGCCTCCGCGACCACTGAGCGCACGAGCTGCACGTACTCCTCAACCAACCGGTCTGCATGGACAGGGTCTGTGGTCGAAGCGATCACGTAATACTCCGGTCGGTCCGCATCCGGAGCGACTAGGACCCATCCGTCGTCCACGAACACTTTCACTCCGTCGGTGAGGTCGACCCGATCCTTCAGGTGCTTCTCCATCATCGTCCGCATCACGCGGCCTTTGACCTCCCACGGACAGAACTCGATCGCAGTCCGGTGCGTGACCGCCGGGATCAGTGAGCGCAGCGCGCTGAGCGACGCGCCGGTGATCGCGAGCAGCTCGAGCACGCGGGCAGTCGTGAAGATCGAGTCGAACGCGATCGCGAAGTCGGGCCAGCAGTAGCCTCCGATGCCGTCCGAGGCCAGCACTGTGTCCGCGTGCTGCGCTGCCCGCAGCACGGCCCCAGGCGTCAGCTTCGTCGGCACGAAGCGACCGTCCAGCTCCTCGGCGATCATCGTGAACGCCAGCGACGTGGAAGCAGGGCCCAGCACCATGCCTGGCTTGCCGGTCAGCGCGAGGCGGGTCAGGACGGCAAACGCTTCGTCGTGGCTGAGAACCGCGCCGGTTTCGTCGACGATGAAACAGCGTTCACCGGGTGTGTCGATGAACACGCCGAGCTTTGCCTTTACCGCCGACGTGATCACCCCCAGCTCCTGCAGCCGGCCCTGGAACGTCGCATCGTCCTGCTCCATCACGATCTCGGCCGGCGCCGCATTCAGCGGAATCACCGTGCAGTTCAGCTCGCGCAAGATCTGCGGCAGCACCATG
>DATEGL010000282.1:0-4918 GCA_035280145.1 Candidatus Dormiibacterota bacterium
CCTTCGAGGGCGAGCTCAGCTTCCTCGCCCAGATCTATGGCTTCACACCGGCGGACGCGATCGAGCCGGTGCCAATCCAGAACATTTGAGTGGGCGCGGGTATTGTTGGAATTCGTCGGCGTGGCGGAATGGCAGACGCGCCAGCCTTAGGAGCTGGTGCCCGAAAGGGCGTGGAGGTTCAAATCCTCTCGCCGACACAGAGCGCATCCGGCACCGACCAACTTCTCGGGCGTATGTTTGTTCGCCGGGCGTCCCCGACTCAGGCCCAAGTGGCCTAAAGTTCAGATTTCGTGGCGACGTCTCCGAATTCCAACGGCGCCCGACCCAAGGTTGAAGGCAACGGACACCACAACGTAGGCGGTTATCGCCTGCTGCGTGAGATCGACACCGACAGCCTCGGCTCGGTTTACGAAGCCGAGCACCCGCGCCTCCACCGTCGCGTCGCGGTGCGCACCATCGGCACCGGGGTGGCTCGCGAGGTGAGCTTCTCGCGGCGTTTCCTGCTCGAGCTGCGCTCCTACAAGGCCCTCGAGCACGAGGCGATTCCAAAGCTCTACGAGCTCGCGTACGAGGGCGATTCGCCGTACCTGGTCACGGAGCTGGTTGCCGGGGAAACGCTCGAGAGCCATCTGGGTGATGGCCAGCGCTACGAGCCGCTGGGCATCATCGCCCTTCTGCGGCCAATCGCGGACGCCCTCGACTATGCGCACTCACGGGCGACGATTCACCGCGACGTCAAGCCGGCCAACATCCTCCTCGCGCAGGACGGCCGAACGATGCTGACCGGCTTTGGGCTGGGCACCGTCGCATCCTTCAACACGGGTCCTGGCGCAAACGGGCCAGTCGCTCCCGACTATGTCGCGCCGGAGCGCCTCGTCGGTCGCGAGGTCGATGGTCGTGCTGACGTCTATTCGCTGGCCGCGGTCGTGTTCGAGGCGACATCGGGCCGCCGGCCCTTCTCGTCGAAGAGCTGGATCGAAACCCTCAGCCGGCGGCTGTACGAACCGCCGCCAAACGTGCGCGACGTCGCGCCAGACCTTTCGCCTG
Source organism: Candidatus Dormiibacterota bacterium (assembly GCA_035280145.1). Taxonomy (GTDB): domain Bacteria; phylum Chloroflexota; class Dormibacteria; order Dormibacterales; family Dormibacteraceae; genus 40CM-4-65-16. The sequence goes on from DATEGL010000282.1 coordinate 1,048, forward strand.
CCTTCGCCGCAGTGCTTCAGCAGGCGATGGACCGTGATCCCAACCGCCGGCCATCGACCGCCGGCGAGCTGCTCGACAGGCTCGAGCGGGCCATCACGTCGCCCAACGGAAAGACGGATCTAGCGCGCTGGTTCAAGCCCCCAGCGATTCGCGCGCGCGGCATCGGTGTCGGCGCGGCCCTGGTCGTGATCGTGGGTGTCGCGGAGATCGTCTGGTTGGTCGAGAGCTCCGGCTTTATGCACGTGCAGCAGGCGCTGCACAGGTGGCTGGGAGCGGGCTAACCGACTCGACCGTCGACCATCAGCACCGAGCTGCACGTGAAGAGGCGGTCGATGTGGAATCCGGGGTTGACCTTGGACGGGTCCTGGCCGATCGCCGACGCGACCTGCTGCACGACCTGCTGGGCGGGGAAATTCAGCCCGAACGCGTTGCCCTGGGTCGGCATGATGTCGAACGTCCCGTTGTGCGCGACAAGCACCACGGTGCCGCTCCACGCGACTCCGTTGTAGCTGCCTCTCCCGGTGATGATGGCGCCGGCAATCGAGTTGTCGCTGATGCTGAGCTTCAGGTTCGAGATTCCCTGCACCATGACCGAGCTGGCGAGGTCGTCGGCGGTGTAGCCGCGGTGGATGGCGCCGTTCTGCTCAGTGTCGGCGCTGGCGCAGCTCTCAACTGACGCGACCGCGACGAATGGCTCTTCACCGCTCGCGCCCAGTCCGCTAACTCCGTCGACGATGATCGTGTAGATGCCCGGGGGCGCGTTGTGCACCTCGACGACCGGCAGCTTTCCGGTGGCGACATATTTCTGGTTGTCAGGCGCCTGCACGGTCAGCTTCATCGCGCTGCCTGGGTAGCCGACTGAGGCCTTGACGAGGCTTCCGCCGGCGTAGCTGTACGTGTACTGTTGCGACTCGCCGTTGTGCAGCGGCGCGCCGATGTAATCCTGCTCGGTGCCGGGAGTGGTGCCGGCGGAGACGGCGTTCTGCGCGTCGAGCGCGGGGCCGAACGGATCGCCGGGATCGGGCACGATCGGACCTGCCGGGTCGATGGTGCCGTCGGGATGCGCTGTGGCCTGCTGTCCGGCGTTGATGGTCACCGACGTCGAGCCGTTGTGGAGGATCACGGTCCCGGCGAAGACCTTCACGATCATCGTGCCGTCGGACTTGATGTAGACCTCGAACTTCGTTCCGCGTACTGAAGCGGTTGCCGACCTGCCCTTGACGTCGAACGTCGCGCCGCTGACGAGGTGTTGAACGTTGGTCAGGGTGCGGCCGACCTGCTGACTGAGCGAAACGTCGTGCATGTTGCCGCTCTTGGTGAAGTGGGCCGAGTCTAGGGAGATAGTGGTGTCACTGGCGAGCCGCATCAGCGTGCCGTCCGGGAGCGAGATCGCAGCTCGGCCCTTGGTGTCTGTCTTCACCGAGTCACCGCCTCGTATCACAGCGCCCGTGATGCCAGGCGTGAAGTCGGTGCCGTTGTGCGAGGTGGAGGCTGCGGGTTGGTAGACGGTCAATGTTGCCGAGGCGCTGACCTCGGCCTGCGCGGCGATGTTCAGCCACACGACCGCGGCGGCGATGAGCAGGACCAGGATGCCCAGGGCAATCAGGATGCGGAGCCCTCCCCGGCGGCGAGGTGGAGTTCGGGCGGGGGTTCGGGGGGCTACCGAGGCCATGTTGCCGGGGAAATGTAGCTCAAGCCGCTAGCGGTGACCCTCGATAACCATGATGTTGTCGCCACCGGAGCCCACACACGAGTAGACCCGGTCGACGATGAAGTCCTGCGGGATGGCGCTGATCGATTTCGCTCCCGCGGATCCGAGCCAGTTGAGCACCTGGCCCGTGACGTTGATGCCATTCAGCCTCACCTGCGTCACGACCGCGCCGAGATTCGGCGTGGCCGCGTAGAAGTCGACGCTCCACTCCAGGGTCGAAGGTCCGAAGCTGCCAAAGAAGTAGATGCGCGCCGAGGCAGGCGAGGTCCCCTGCACCTGGAGCGTGACGCCCTGGGTCCCCGCCTGGGCCAGGTCGTTTGCGATCTGCGCGGTGCTCAGCGTCTTGCGGACGGCGCTGCCGGTGTCGACGTCACCAAGCCCACATGCCGCGTCGGTGGCGAAGACAACGGAGTACGCCTCGCCGGTCGCGGGCACGTTGATCGCCCGGACCACGGCGCGATATACGCCGGGAGGACCGTTGGGAATCGTCAATCTGACAGGTGGCACACCCTGCTTCGCGTACTGGCGGCCGCTGGGATCGGTCACGGTGACGGACATCAGGCTGCCCGGGTAGCAGAACGCGACCGTCAGGTTGCCGCCGGGGGAGTAGTAGTCCTGCTCTCCGCTCTGCCCGTTGGTGAGCGTGTCCCCGGTCGAAGTCTGCATCGTGCCGGCGCTGTTTCCGCTCGTCGCTGCGCTCGAGCACTGTTCGTTCATCGGAAACGGGTCCGCGGGATCGAACTGGCTGGCGCGCTGGTTGGCAAGGTTGCCGTTCGGATCGATGTCGATCTCCTGGCCGGCTGTGAGTGTCACTGTCGTCTTGCCAAAAAGGGTCACCGCTCCGACGAATACCCACAGGCGCTGCGTGCTGTCGGGCCGGACGAGGAGCTCGAACTCGGTGCCTCGGACCTGGGCGGTCAGGGAATGACCGTCGACCTTGAAGGTGCCGCCGGAGACGAGGTGCTGCACGTTGACGAGCGTCCGGCCGGTCTTCTGCAGCACCTCGGCCGCCTGCAGGTTGCCTGTCTTCTGCAGCTCCACGCGTGTGACCTGCACATCGGTATTGGGCGCCATGCGCACAAGCGAGCCGTCGGGGAACTGGATGGCGGCATGGCCGTGCGCATCCGTCTTGACGTCGTCATTTGCGTTCAGCGGTTGGCCGGGCGTCCCCGGCTTCTGGTTGACCGTGACCGTCTGGTTGTAGAGGACAAGGGTGGCCGGAGCGGGTACGGCAGCCGATGCCTGGATGACAAAGAAGTACCAACCCCCGCCGACGAACAGCAGCGCCACCAGCACGATCGCAACCAGGCAGCCGCCGCAGCCAAGGCCGCATCCGCGGCCGGCGCATCCGCCGCTTCGCGTAGGCGCGGGCGGAGCGACTTGCTGCGGAGGCGCCGATGTAGGTGGCGTGGCGATCGCCATCGCCGCGGAACTTTAGCTGCTGGCCACCTGGAAATCGACGACCAGGCGTGCTGGATCGTCGATCACGAATACGCGCATGCAGGCGGGTGTGCCCAGGCCGATCCCCCAAGACACGTAACCCTCGAAGTCCTGTACCTGGCGCGCCTCTTTGATGACCTGGAAGTCGGAGTGGACGAGGTCGGTTGAGCCGCTGAAGGTCGTGGCTGCTTGCGCCGAGTGGACCGTCACCAACACGCCGGAGGTTCCGCTCAGCGTCACCGACTGGCCGCTGGCGCCTTGCGTGAAGACCGGCTTGGCCTGGCGTTTCACCGTGTACGTCGGCACGATCGGGTCGAACTGAAGGACGAAGCGGTCGTACCCCGGATTCTCACCGACCCTCGCGGTAGTCACGTTGGACACCCCAGTCTTGCCGCCCGACGCATCGGCGCAGACAAAATCGGGCAGGTTCGTCCCTGGTGGGGTGGGAGGGGTCACCGGCGGCTGCGAGATGCGCGGGGCGGAGGCGAGGGAGACACCGGTGCCGGAAGACGGGCTCGACGCCGCGCTCGGCGCAATGTCTGGCCCGCAGGCGCTCAGAAACGTCAGCAGCATGATAGCCACGAGGCCGGTGCGCATCGGCCAATGGTATGGTCGTGAGCCTTCAGGACCGCGCCGAGGTGGCGGAACAGGCAGACGCGTCGGTCTCAAAAACCGATGACCGCAAGGTCGTGCGGGTTCGACTCCCGCTCTCGGCACCAT
>DATEGL010000283.1:0-15113 GCA_035280145.1 Candidatus Dormiibacterota bacterium
GGCCCTGACCGTTGCGTCAACTGATATACAGCTGTTAGCACAGACCAAATCGCTGTCGTCCAAGTTCAGGTCGGCCGACCACCGCGACAAACTTCGCAGCCTCGTTGCGGGGTTCTCCAGTAATTTGTGACCCGGCTGTGCACCGGCGACTCCGGAAAACGTCCAGGATCAGCGACTTTGAACTCGAAAATTGGTCGGGGGCCCGGGATTTGAACCCGGGTCCTCACGGTCCCGAACCGTGCGCGCTGCCAAACTGCGCCAGCCCCCGACTCTCAGTCGCGCTAAGGACTCGGTGATTCTACCGGCCCGTCAGGCTCGTTCACGGCCGCACGCCCGCTGCGCTGGCGACGACGAAGCTGCTGCCGGACAAAGATGCTCGTAAACAGTCCGACGACAATCGCACCCCATGCGAAATACAGGAAGCCATGAGCGCGCAACAGGTCGGCCAGGTGCGGGCCGTATTTGATCCCGATTATCAGGACCACTCCGGCCCAGATTGCAGTCGAGACCGCAACCGACGGCGCGAACACCCGATAAGGCACCCCAAACACGCCCGCGGCGACCGTGATTGGGATCCGGAAGCCAGGGATGTGGCGGCCGAAGATGATCGCCAGCACACCGTACCGCTTGAACCACGCCTCCGCCTTGACCAAACGCTCGTGGCTCAAGTGCACGTACTCGGCGAACGAGCTCGTGGCCAGTTGGCGGCCGTACTTGCGGGAGATCAGAAAGAGATTGGTCGCGCCCAGGACCACGGCGACGATCAGTCCAAGCCAGGCAATGACCCAGGCCGCGATATGGTGTGGCACGTGGATTCCGACGTACATCACAAATACGTCGCCTGGCGCCGGCAGCGGGATCCCGGACTCCTCGATGTACAGCAGCGCGTAGCCGGGAATGAAGGCGTTGCGCCGGTACAGCTCGCGCAGCTGGCGCCCGACAGGGTGCAGAAACTCGGGCAGGTCGCCGTATAGCAGGGCCAGCACTATGAGCGCGGCCAGTACGACCAGGGCCGCTGCCCCGATCTGAAGGGCCCGGCCCGTTCGAATTGAGTTCAGCAGCCGCCGGCCCACCTGAGCCGGTAAGTCAGCGGTGCTCATCAAGAATCACACCCCACACTACGGGAACGAATTGTGACTACCGAGAGATCGGGTCGACCAGGGTCTTAACGGCCATCAAGGTGGCGGTGGCATCAGCCACCCTGGAGTGATCGTCCCGATTCTCCGCGAAAGCACTCACGTAGACGAGCGTCCGGCGGACGTTGTCCACCTTGCCGACGATCCGCACCCACTCCCCCAGCTTCAACGGGCGCCTGAACGCAACCTGAAGGCGGCCGGTGACTCCCGGATGCCCGGCGTGCCACGCCGCCCAGCCGACCGCCTCGTCGAGCATCAGCGCCACCATGCCGCCGTGCGCCATTCCATGCCAGCTCTGAAAGCGGTCCGGGACCTGGTACTCAGCGACCGATCCGTCCGGCCCAGGCTCGAACTTGAGCTTCAGCCCATCTTCGTTGAGCGGGCCGCATCCGAAGCAGTGGCCGTCGAACCGGACCTCCATCAGCAGGTCAGCCGCGACAGTTCCAGCTGCCGATGATGTGCTCGGCTCCGCGTTTGCCGGTCGTCGCGTTGGTCAGGAAGGCATCGATCGTTCCCGACTGCAGGTTTCGCTCGATGATGAAGGTCACCTTGTCAGCGCCCAGCTGCGTCGCCACATCGGCATCCTGGTTGAGCCAGGCGTGGGAGTTGTCAGGCGACTCCAGCGAGATCTTTACGTCCTTATTCGTATACGTCCCCGGTCCGCGGAAGTTGTCGATGAGGATGTTCAGCTGCCACTCGTTTCCGCTAGCGTCGATCACGGCGTAGAAGCTATCCGACCACGTCTCCCCATTGCGCACCTTGGAGCCCGAGCAGAAAGTCTGCTGCGTGCCCTGGTCAGCGAGGATCGCCGTGATCCTGCCCGGCAGGTCACCCGTGAGCGTGAGATTCTGGCTCCAGTTGCCGGGTGCGATGACCGGCGGCGGTGACGACGTCACCCTGGCGCTCGACTGGCCGCAGGCTGCTAGGACGATGAGGGCGACGATGCCCGCTAACCGGAGCATGTGGTCGAATGTTAGCCGTGGCGACCCGTTCCGATCATGTGGCTCGGGCCATGCGATCTCTGGAAGCCGCATTTTTGATCGGAGTGGAAGGGGTCACCGAGGTCTGGCTCGTCCGCCACGCCGACTCCTATCGGAACGGCACCGCGAGCGAGGATCCACCTCTCAGCTCGATCGGGCGCGACCAGGCAAAGCGCCTAGCCGAGCGCGTGAAGCGCGCACAGCCGGCGGCCGTCTACTCGAGTCCATACCGCCGCGCGCTCGAAACGGCGCGGGCCATTACCGACCAGGTGCACGTCGACGATCGGCTCGTTGAGGTCGCGCTCGAGATTGACGAGAATGGCGCGCTCGATTTCAAAGAGCCTGCCGATCAGGCTGCGGCGAGGCTGACTGCCGCCATCGACGAAATGTTGGGTAAACACGAAGGAGGCCGCGTGATCGTGGTCAGTCACGGCGCGGCGATCGTGGCCTTCTTGACTGACGTGATGAAGCTCGAGCAGGGACGGCTGCGCTTGCTGCCGTACCACACGAGCATCAGCACCGTTCGCATCCTCGGCGAGCGCCGCATGGTCGGCTCGTTGGGCGACACCGCCCACGTCGAATGACAGACCAGATACGGGCGGACCTCGCGGCCGCAATGGGCGAGCGCGTTGCTTCCGTGGATCCGATCCCCGAGGGCCATTCGGGCTTCACATATTTCGTGAAAGCCGAAAGTGGCGACTACGTTCTTCGACTGCCGCCGCCAGGTGCGCGCATCGCCGGCACCGCCGACGTGATGCGCCAGGGCAGGATCATGGCCGCCCTCCACGACGCAGGCCTCCCCACTCCGGCCGTGCCCATCATCTGCTCAGACCCCATCGTCGATGGGCGGCCCTTCGTCCTCATGGAGCGAATTAAGGGCGAGCGGATCGAAACGACCGCGGAGCGTGAAAAACCGATCGACATCGCCCGCCATGCGGTGGATACCTTGAAACAGCTGCAGGCTCTGCCGCTCGACAGGACAGGCATCGGCGACGAAGATCCGATTCCGCTCCAGGTCGAGATGATGCGCTGGGCGATGCTCATGCAGCGCTCGCCGGAAGAGCTGACGATGCGCGCCGGTGAGCTCGGCGGACTCCTCGCAGCGCAGGTCCCGGCCGAGCGCACGCCGACTCTTGTCCATGGCGATTACCACTATGGGAACATGCTGTTCCGGGGCTCGGAGATCGCCGCCATTCTCGACTGGGAGATCGCCGAGATCGGCCAGCCGCTCCTCGACCTGGGCTGCCTGTGCATCGTCGCGATACGCCGCCAGTACCAGGGCGCGCCGAATCCGGGCGGCGCGATCGACGTTTCGATGGACGAGCTCTACCAGCTCTACGGAGTCGACGCGGAGGAGATGCGCTGGTACGCCGCAATGAGTTTGTACAAGTACGCGTCGATCTTTGGCTACAACCTCAACCTGCACCGCAAAGGCCGCCGCCCCGACCCCATGTATGAAGGGCTGACAGATACCATCGTCGGCATGATCGGCGAGGGCATAAGCCTGTTGTGAGCTGGGACTTTTCGACCGAGCCCGAGTTCGAGAAAAAGCTCGAGTGGATGCGCCGGTTCATGCGCGAGGAGGTCTACCCGCTGGAGGTTCTGGACGTCGACGAGGCCGGTTTCCGGCGTGCCATCCGTCCGCTTCAGGAGGAGGTCAAACGCCAGAAGCTCTGGGCGACGCATCTTCCACCCGAGCTGGGCGGCCAGGGCTACGGGCAGGTGAAGCTCGGCTTGATGCACGAGATCGAGGGAGCAACTGTGTGGGGCCCCATCGTTTTCGGCAACCAGGCCCCCGACTCCGGCAACTCCGAGATCCTCGCCCACTTCGGCACCGATGAGCAGAAGGAGCGGTGGCTCTATCCGCTGCTCGACGGCAAGATCCGCTCAGCGTTCTCGATGACCGAGCCGAACACAGCCGGATCAGACCCTACGCTGCTCTCCACCACCGCGGAGCTCGATGGCGACGAATGGGTCATCAACGGCCACAAGTGGTTCACGTCGAACGGCATGATCGCTGACTTCCTGATCGCGATGGTCGTCACGGAGCCCAAGGCCGACGCGTACGAGCGGGCGTCGATGATCATCGTGCCCGCCGGCGCACCAGGACTCAAGAAGCTGCGCAACATCCCCACCCTCGCAGGCGAGCACGAGCGGTTCGGCTACGGACACGCCGAGATCGTTTACGACAACGTGCGCGTGCCGGCCGCCAACACGCTGGGAGAGCGCGGCCAGGGATTCCTGATCGCACAGATGCGTCTCGGTCCAGGCCGCATCCATCACTGCATGCGCTGGCTCGGCCAGGCGCACCGGGCTTTCGACATGCTGTGCGAACGGGCTCTGCAGCGCGAGGCATTCGGTAAGAAGCTCGCCAGCCACCAGACGGTTCAGAACTGGATTGCGGACTCGGCGGCGGAGATGCAGGCGGCTCGCCTGATGACACTCCACGCGGCCTGGGTCATCGACACGCAGGGAGCGCCGGCGGCTCGAAAAGAGATCTCGCTGATCAAGTTCTTCGGCGCCAGGGTGCTGCACGACGTGATCGACCGCGCAATCCAGATCCATGGCTCGCTTGGGTATTCGGCGGACCTGCCGCTGGAGGAGATGTACCGGCACGCGCGAGCGGCGCGGATCTACGACGGCCCGGATGAGGTGCATCGCGTGTCAGCGGCGCGGCAGATCCTGGCCGGCTACCGCCCGCCTGAGGGCATCTGGCCCCGCGAGCACGTCCCGACGCGGCGCGAAGCATCGCGCCGCAAGTTCGCTGCGTTGCTGGAGGCGGCTACGACCGACGCGTAGCGCGCATCCAGCGTCGGTAGCTGCTGCCGACCACAAAGGCCAGCGATGTCATGAGAACGAGTGCAGGAGATCCGAGCGTCACCTCGAAACTGTGAGACGAGGCACTGCCTGAAAACGGCCCGAACCAGGACCACAGTGAGTAGCCGGCCGCGTGGCCGCCGCTTGCCAGTACACCGGCCGTGAACGCCAAGGAGATCACCAGAGACAGCACCTGAATCGCCGCGTACGTGAAGAATGCGAACCAGGAGCCAGCGCGAAAATCCCACCTACCCCGGTAAACCTCGAGGTACGAGTTGGCCAGCGTGTGCAGATCGCCGAGCTGGCGCACAGCCTCTTCTCCCCCGACCTCAGCGGCGGCGTCCGTCAGGTTGGTCCGCAGCTCGTCTCGAATCTGGCGGCGCCGCGCTCGGGGGACTCGGGCCCCCAGCCAGTAGTCCACACGGTGGACGGCGACCTCGATCCACATCCTGTCTCGCTTGCTCAACTCGCTCATGGCACCGCCTCCTCCGGCCGGGTTGGAATGGGTTTGGACACAATCGGTTCGATCGCGCGGACGAGGCTGTTCCACGCCTGTGCTGTGCGCGCCAGCTCCGCGTATCCGCCTGGCGAGAGCCTGTAGTACTTGCGCGCAGGCCCGGTGGACGAAGCCACGAGGCGGGCGGTGATGTGCCCGTCTCGCTCCAGCCTGCCGAGAGCGGGGTAAACGGAGCCGTCCTGCACGTCTGCCAGGCCCAAGTCGTGCAGGCGAGTGACCAGCTCGTAGCCGTACGACTCGCGTTCCGCGAGCAACCGAAGCAGGGCCAGACTGAGAACGCCCTTCAGGAGCTGGCTGTCATGCGCTCCGTTTTCGGCCACCTAGCCAGCATAGCCGTGTACCTTGCATTGTCAAGTACCGGCGTGAGTCCTCCCCACTTGCGGGGAGGCGCCGGCGATCGAGCTTGGGGAGTTAGTCGTCCTCGCGCAGGTCGAAAGGCCTCAGGAATGGCGCCGGCTGAAAAGCGACGTAGGCGGGCGGCACAATGTTCAACGGTCCCAGCGCCGCGGCGGCCGCTTCGAGCGAGCTCGGCGTAGCGACGCTGTCCCAACGCCCCGTGTTGAGGCGCTTCACGAGCGCCTGCACCGCCGCCACCGTTTCGGCAGGAGTGAACGTGCAGTGGCCGGCTCGGTGCACGAAGGCCTGCCGCAGGAGGCTGCCGTTGTCGGCGTCCCGCACGACCGACCGGTAGGCCTGCTCGTCCGAGTTGAGCACCAAACCATCCCCGGTCGTGTGGATGGTCAGTACCGGTTTGCCGCTCAGGTTGCCGTTGAAGACGACGTTCTTGACCAGGTACTTGACCGCGCTCGGATCTGCCTTGATGCGGGTCGCGTTGTTCAGCGCGTCGAGGTCGGCGTCCAGGTTCAGTCCTGCCTGCTGGTAAAGCGATCGAACCTCGGCCCTATCGATGGACCTCGCGAGCTGTTCCTCGTAATTCACACCTGTGTTCCAGGATGGGTTGCCGCCGGCACGCGCTTCGAGCTCGCCGCGCAGCAAGAAAACGAAGGGCCCATCGACCTGTGTGAGCCACAGGAACTGGTTCTGCTCCTGCACCGCGAAGTCCGTGGCGCCAGGCTCGGGCGAGGCCGGGTTGAACCAGCCAGGGAGGTCGCCGACCGCCGCCGCCAGCGCGATGCGCGCGCGTCCTTGCGCGGTCTTCTGCGCCTCGGCCAGGATGGCTTCGGAAAGGTTCAGGTTCGCCACTCCGGTCGTGATGTGCACGAGCTGCAGGCTCGAGCGCGGCGCCAGCAGCGTCTTGATCACAAACTCGCCATCGAGTCCCTCATTCCAGACGGCAACTCCACCGGCGAGTACGCCGCACATCGGCAGGGCCGCGCTGAATCGATCGGGGAACTTCTGCAGCAGCCCGGCGGTGATGATGCCTCCGAGTGAATGTCCCCAGGCAATGGTTCGTTTGGGCTTCCCAACCAGAGCCGCGAAGGTGTCGAGAGTCGCGATCTGGTCCTTGAACGCATCTTCCAGCGCCCAACCGGTGGTTGCATAGGACGATCCAGCGAGCGCAAACCCCTGGCTCAGCAGGAATGCGCGCGTTCCCGGGTCGCCTACGTCGCGTGCCGGATTGGCTGAGCTGGGCGGCACGTAGCCATGGCTGTACAGGAGAAGCGACCCGTTCCACGGGCTCGGCACCTCTATGAGGAAGGTGGCTCCATCTGCGAAGGCGCCGGTGTGAGTTGTCGGAGCGGCCGACGCGGGAACCGCAGAAACTCCCATCACGACCACTGCCCCGAGACACGCAACGATCAGGCGGCGGAACCTCAGCATCGGAACGTCCTCCCCTACCCCAGAACGAGCCGTCTCTTCATGGAACTTTAAACCCTGCTCTCCGCCAGGTGCAGGCGGTCCCAGTCCGAGTACTCGCCGTTGACGTGGATGATGCGTGTCAGCCCGGCCTGCTCCAGCAGGCTGGCGGAGATGCCGGCTCGATAGCCGGACGCGCAATGCACTGCGACTGGAGCGTCGCGCGGGATCTCGCCGGCTCGATGCGGCACGTCTGGTACGTACATGTGGACCGCGCCGGGCACGTGGCCGGACACCCACTCGTGCTCGTCGCGGGTATCGACGACAGTCATCGGCTCGGCGCTCAACACCCACTGCGCCATGTCCTCGACGTCCACCGTTTCGAACGTCGAAATATCGCGGCCGCTCGAGCGCCATGCATCAACCCCACCGTCGAGGAAACCGGCGATGGTGTCGAAACCGATCCGCAGCAGCTCGCGCTGCGCCTTGCGCAGGTCGTGGTCCGAATCGCCGACCAGGACGATCGGCCTTCCGCGAGCGATCAACCAACCGACCCACGTGCTGACCGGACCATCGATCCCGATTGAGTAGCTGCCCGGGATGTGCCCGCGGTCGTAGTCGCGACCTTCACGCACATCGACGACTGCAGCGCCGTCGTCGATCATCCGGGCTACCTCGGTCGCTGTGAGACTCACAAGCGGTGGCGTGCTGCGGCCGATCAACGGCGGACCTCCACGGTTGATCGCGGCCATGTCGCGGTAGTAGGTCGGGTAGCGCGGCTGGTTCAGGGCCAGGGCCAGGAACGGCATGACGTCGGTGAGCCGAAAGAAGGGATTGAACTGGCGCTCCTGGCCGAGCGTCGTCTCGTGGCCGCTGCGCCCACCGGTGCCGCAAAACGAGCCGCTGCCATGGGTCGGATAGACCCGCAGGTCGTCGGGCAGGCTGCGAAGCCGGACCTGCAGCGTGCTCAGCGCCTCTAGCGCGAGGTGCCTGGCAAGGTGCGGCCCGAACAGGTCGGTCCGGGCTATCGCGCCCAGCATCACGGCGCCGCCTGAGAACAGCGCCTGCGGGCGGCCGCCTTCCAGCAGCAGGTACGCCTTGTGATCTGCGGTGTGGCCAGGCGTGTGGACGGCGCGCAGGGTGAGGTTGCCCAATCCAAGCTCCCCACCCGACGCCAGCTCATTGATGTTGGAGCCGACCTCTGCCCGCAGCTCACGGCGCCCGGAGACGAAGTCGTTGTGCAGATGCGTGTCGAGGGCGTGCGTCAGCCTGACGCTGAGGCTTGACGCGAGATCGAGGTAGCGGTCGATGTCACGGAGCGGGTCGATGACCACGCCCACGCCCCGGTCGGGGTCGGCGACCACAAAGCTTGCGTTGCCAAGCTCGCCCGCCCGGACGACCTCGACTCTGTACACGAGTGGCTAGCCGAAAGACATCGGCGCGGTCGTCAGGAGGATCCAGATCGTGATCAGCGTGACCACCACCGCGCCACCGTAGAAGACGACTTCCGCGGCCACGCTCCTGGCTGCATGGAAGCCAAGGTCGTTCAGGAAGTAGCGGATGCGGTGCGCAAAGTGGAAGAACGCAAACATGATCAGGACGAGCAGATAGAGCTTGACCAGTGGATTGCCCAGGACTTCAACCCACGTGTCGTAATGCTGGTCGGCCACGGTGACGAGGCCCAGCGGACCGAGGATCCCCTGCAGCAGGACATGCACCGGCAGGAGCAGCGCGGTGATCACGCCGCCCTGAGCAAACATGAACCAGAAGAACAGGTGACTCAGCGCCGGCCGGCTGTTCTGCTTTTCGGTGCTCATCGAGAGAACCACCAGAGGACGAAGCCGACCACGACCGAGGCTGCGGCCCAGGTCGCGAACATGGTCGCCACGATGACTTTCGGCGGGATGGGCCGGTCGAAGACTTTGATCCGAATGATCACGCCGGCCAGCTTGAGAAAGGTATAGCTGTGATACAGGGAGAAGGCCAGCACGACGACGCTGAACGCGACGAACACCGCGGACCGGGGCGGGTAGTAGTGCGCGGCGCCGCTGCCGGCGCGCTTGATCTCCCAGAGCAGCCAGATCAGCCAGAGCGCCATCGGCACCGAGCTGAACTCGCGAAGCATGTAGAGGAAGTAGTGGCGCTGGCGGGTCCACCAGTCGACCGGCATCCGCCATGCGAACTCGCGCGGTGCGGAGGGCGCTTCCGTCGTCAATCCCGGTTTCCGTACGGGAGGACGAAGCGCATCGTGGTGTCGAGCTTGGTCTGCTGAATCGCTTTGGCCGGGTCGACGCCCTTCGGACAGACCACCGAGCACTCGCCGACGAAGCTGCACTCCCAGACACCCTCTGCCTCGCCGATGATCGGCTGCCGCTCCTTGAGCCCTTGGTCGCGAGAGTCGAGGTTGTAGCGCCGAGCTAGCGCGGTGGCCGCCGGCCCCAGGAACTCTTGGTTCAGTCCGTACACCGGACAGGCGGCGTAGCACAGCATGCAGTTGATGCACTGGCTGAACTGGCGGAAGTCGTCGACCTGCTCGTTGGTCTGGCGGTGCTCACCGGCTCCCAGCGGCAGCTCTTGCTTGCGAATGATCCACGGCTTCACTGACTTCAGCTTGTGCATGAAGTCGTCCATGTCGATGACCAGGTCGCGAATCAAGGGAAAGTTGTTGAGAGGACCGACATGGATCGAGCGAGGCCAGTAGTCGCGCACGAATGCGTTGCACGTCAGCTTCGGCGTGCCATTGACCATCATCCCGCAGCTGCCGCATATGCCCATGCGGCACGACCAGCGATAGCTCAGGCTGCCGTCGACCTCGGACTTGATGTAGTTCAGGGCGTCCAGGACGACCATGCTGTCGTCGTAGAAGGGGATGTCGTAGGTCTGCGTGCGCGGCTTGTCGTCCTTTTCGGGGTCGTAGCGGACGGCGTAGATCGTGATGCGTTTCTCAGCCAAGTCAGTAGCTCCGAGCCTGCGGCTTGAAATTGCCCAGATGGACGTCGTGGTATTCGAGGCGCGGGCGAGCGCCTTCCCGCCGATAAGCGAGCGTGTGTTTCAGATACTTCTCGTCGTTACGCTCCGGAAAGTCGCGCCTCGCATGGGCGCCGCGTGATTCCTCGCGGGCGAGCGCGGACACAGCGATCGTCTGCGACATCTCGAGCATGAAGTCGAGCTCCATGGCCGAGGTGAGCTCGGTGTTGAAGGTGCGGCTCGAGTCCTCGATCTTGATCCGGCCGAATCGTTCTCGAAGACCCCCGAGCTGCTCGATCAGCTTCTCCAGGCCATCCTTCGTGCGGAAGACGCCCGCGCCAGCGTCCATCGCGTGCTGCATCTCCTCCCGGATGGCGCCCATGCGCTCGCTCCCACCCTTCTTCTCCAGGTAATCGACCTCGACACGCCGCGCCTCGTCCCAGAGGAGAGCGTCGACCGGGTTCGCTGTGACCGGCTTGGCCGAGCTCGCGTGCTCGGCGGCAGCCCGGCCGGCCGCGGCGCCGAAGACCAGGCACTCGGAAAGCGAGTTGGAACCAAGGCGGTTGGCACCGTTCAAGCCGACGTTCGCGCACTCGCCGGCAGCGTACAGACCCGCCATCGGCGTGGCGCCTGAGATGTCCGCCTCTATGCCGCCCATCATGTAGTGCTGCACGGGCCGCACCGGGATGGGCTCCTTGACGATGTCGATGCCCACGAACTCGCGGCCGAGCTCGCGCATGAAGGGCAGCTTGCGGTCGATCGTCTTCTCGCCGAGGTGCCGGACGTCGAGGTGGAGGTACTTGCCGTGCGGGCCTTCGAAACCGCGGCCTTCGTCGAACTCCGTGATCATCGCGCGCGAGATTATGTCGCGCGGCCCAAGCTCCATCCGGTTCGGCACGTAGCGCTTCAGGAATCGCTCGCCCTGGTTGTTGAGCAGGTAGCCGCCCTCCCCGCGGACCGCCTCCGTGATCAGGATCCCCGTGAACGGAAGTCCAGTCGGATGGAACTGGACCATCTCCATGTCTTTGAGGCCCACGCCCGCCCGATACGCGAGGGCCATGCCGTCGCCCGTGCAGATGTTGCCGTTGGTGGTGAAGGCGTAGACGCGGCCGAGTCCGCCGGTCGCGAGGATCACCGACCTGGCGGTGATCGCGTCGAACCGCCCGGACTTCAAGTCCAGCGCAACCACCCCGACGCAGCGGCTGTCCTCGACAAGCAACTTGGTCACGAACGCTTCGTCGTGACGCGTGATCTGCGGGTACTTGAGCGATGTCTGGAAGACCGTGTGCAGCATGTGGAAGCCTGATTTGTCTGCGGCGAAGCAGGTGCGCCAGGTGGTCATGCCGCCGAACGGCCGGACCGACACCTTGCCGTCGGGGTCACGACTCCACGGGCAACCCCAGTGCTCGATCTGGATGATCTCGATCGGCGCCTCACGCACGAAGGCTTCGACGACGTCCTGATCGGCGAGGTAGTCCGAGCCCTTGATCGTGTCGAAGGCGTGCGTCTCGTAGGAGTCCTCGGGCCGCATCACCGCCGCGGCACCGCCTTCGGCGGAGACGGTGTGGCTTCGCATCGGGTAGACCTTCGAGACCATTGCGACCTTGACTCGCGGATTGGTCTCGACGGCAGCTATCGCTGCCCTGATGCCGGCGAGCCCGCCGCCGACGATCAGGACGTCATAGCTCTCCAATTGCTATCTGATTCTATTTGGAGTCGTGAGCACGCCGTTCTGGGCGCCGCCGCCGGAGAGATATCCCGGCACGCTCCCTGACAAAGCCGACGTAGTCGTAATCGGCGGCGGCATCGCCGGCGTGAGCCTGCTGTGGCACCTCGCCCGACGCCGGATCGAGGCCGTGCTCGTCGAGCGCGATCACCTGGCGGCGGGGGCGAGCGGGCGCAATGCCGGGTTCCTGCTCGCCGGCGTGGCCGCGAGCTACGCGGAGGCGGTGCGGATTTACGGCCGGGAGAAGGCGCGCGAGCTTTGGGAATTCACGAGCGAGAACCACGACCGCATGATCGAGGCGGCGCGTGGCCAGGACGTCGGCCACCGCCGTCTCGGGAGCGCTGTGCTCGCCGCCGGCGACGAGGAACGCGACCTCTTGATCAGGTCTGAATCTCTTCTGCAGGAGGATGGATTCCGGGTGCACTGGGACGGCGCTCGACTCGTCAATCCTCGCGACGGTGAGCTCGACCCGTCGGCGATGGTCGCGGCGCTCGCGCGCCAGGCAAGAGCCGGAGCGATTCGGGAAGGCGTCTCGATCAGCGCGATCACACCTCGCGCTTACGACGTGCTGGTCACGGCCGGCGACGACGCGTGCGAGGCGGGCGTGGTCATCCTGGCGACCAACGGGTACACGTCGCAGCTGGCACCGAGCATCCGGATCCAGCCGACGCGCGCGCAGATGCTCGCCACTGCGCCAGAGTCGAAGCGGATCGCTGACCAACCCGTCTACTCGAACTTCGGCTACCGGTACTGGCGCCAGCTCCCTAGCGGGGAGTTTCTGATCGGCGGGTGGCGGGACACGTCGCCGGAGACTGAGAAAACGCTCGATGGCGAGCCGAGCCCCGAGATCCAGGAACGCCTCGAGCGGGCCACCGGCGAGCTCGGAGTGAGCGCGGCGGTCACGGATCGATGGGCGGGAACGATGGGCTTCACCGAGTCGGGGCTGCCGATGACCGGACCCGTCAAGGGGATGCGAAACGTCTACATCTGTGGCGGGTTCAACGGGCGTGGCATGGCGTTCGCCTTTATGAGCGCGAAGCAGGTGGCGGAAGCGATCTAGACAGAAAGGCCAGCCAGTTGCCTCCCATGATCCCATCGACCTGGGCTCGGTTGAAGTGCAGCCGCAGCCTTGCCGGGAGCTCCTTCAGCCTGGCGAGACTGTCGAGCGGCGCCTGAGTCGCATCAAAGCCACCGTCCAGATCGGTGCCCAGGCCGACATGCTCGGGTCCACCGGCGGCTCGTGCGTGGTGAACGATGTGCCTGACGACGTCATCCAGCGTCGCCCGGCCCGAGCTGCGGAGGTGCTTCTGGTAGAAGCTCACGCCCACCACGCCGCCGCGCCGTGCTATCTCGGCCACTGTCTGCTCGGTCACCTGCCGGTCGCCTGGCACGATGGCGCGAGCGTTGCTGTGCGACGCCATGATCGGGCCGCGCCACATCGCAAACGCATCGGCGACCGCCTGGTCGGCCATGTGGCTCAGGTCGAGGATCACCTTCTTCCGCCGCATCGCCTTCAGCAGCTGGCGGCCGAGCTCGGTCAGCCCGCCCGGCGCGCCGGTGCCGCCGGAGTAACGAGTCGCACCCCAGGCGGGCCCGATGACGCGGACGCCGCGGTCGGTCCAGCCGCCGAGCTGTGCCGGAGTCTCGATGGGATCGGCCCCCTCCAACAGCAGGACCGCGGCCAGCCGTCCCTTCTTCCAGCCTCTCGCATATGCAGCCAGCTCTGAGGTGTCGGTAATCAGATCCAGGCCGCAGGAGCGGTAGTAGTTGACTTCGGCCGTGGCCATGACGTTGGCCTCGTGGGCGTTCTCGTACACGAATCGGGAGCGCATCGAGCGCTGGGCACGGGCCGGGGCGGTGTACAGCGTGGCGAAGACCAGGCCCACATCGGCGGCGATGAGCGACGAGCGGCTGACCAGGTAGCCGGGCGCCGGCGGCTGCAGGAAACCACGCCCGGCCGAGATGGCGTTCCAGCTGATGTCGAGGTGAGCGTCAACAATCATCGGCTCGGGAGAATAACTTGCTTCTAGATCCTGTATCTGGTGATAATGAAGTCATTCAATATGAATGAACATGAATTGAAGTATGGAGAGACCTCGGCCATCGCCCGAGACGAGCAGGGCCGGCTCTACCTCAAGAGGTTCCGGGAGCTGTTCGGGCCAATGAAGAGGGACACCACGGCGATCGAGGCTCTGTCAGCGCTCCGCCTGGCTTCCCGCAGCCTGGCCCTGCTCCAGGAGCGCTGGGCCGAGAAAAACGGACTCAGCTCTGGGCGGTTGGGGGTCCTTTTTCGGCTCATGCGAGAGGGTGACCTACCACTGGGCGACCTCGCCCTTTCCCTCGACTCCACCCCCCGCAACATCACCGGCCTCGTCGACCACCTCGAGCGCGACGGCCTGGTCGAGCGCGTCCCCGATCCCGAGGACAGGCGCTCGGTGCGCGCGAGGCTCACAGAGGCGGGACGCCAGAAGATCACCGGCATCTGGAAAGAGGGCATCCAGCACCAGTACGCCCTCGCCGGCGAGCTGACGAAAGAAGACCTGGTGGAGCTGCGACACCTGTGCCTGTTGCTGGTGGAGAACGCCAGGAAGGAGTTGGGGAAGTGACCGAGGAAGCGCCGACGACTTTCATCACGACCGGGCTATCGCGGCCGCGCGTGATTCTCGCCACCGCGGGCACGATGCTCGCCCTGTTGCTGGCGGCGCTCGACCAGACGATCGTGGGCACAGCGATTCCGCGGATCGTCGCCGACCTGAACGGGCTCGACCGGCTGGCGTGGGTGACGACCGCCTACCTGGTCACGTCGACGACGATGACGCCCGTCGCCGGCAAGCTCGGCGACCTGTTCGGCCGCAAGCCTTTCATGCTCGCCGGGATGATCGGCTTCGTCATCGCCTCGGCCTTCTGCGGACTCTCCCAGAACATGACAGAGCTCATCGTCTTTCGCGGCATCCAGGGCCTCTTCGGCGGCGTGCTGTTCGCCACCGTGTTCACCGTCATCGGCGACCTGTTCCCGCCTGATCAGCGCGGCCGGCTCGCCGGTCTCTTCGGCGCCGTCTTCGGCCTGAGCTCCATCGTGGGCCCAACCACGGGCGGCTTCATCACCGACCACTTCTCATGGCGCTGGGTGTTCGAGGTGAACATTCCGGTCGGCATCATCGCCGTCCTGGTTGTGCTGGCTGGTCTTCCCTACGTCCGCTCGAAGGCGTCGT
>DATEGL010000284.1:0-3361 GCA_035280145.1 Candidatus Dormiibacterota bacterium
CGCTCGCCCTGGCGCAGGACCTTGCTCGCGTGCGCGCCGGGACCTTCGAAACCGATCCTCAGGTCGGTGACGAGACGGATCGGCACGTCGTTGTCGCCGCCCATCGCGACTGCTTCGTTGTAGCCCTGCCCGGCGTACTCCCACCGGGCGCCTGCGTCACCGTAGGCGAACACCGGCTGACAGTCGAGACTCAGCTCGACGTTGCCGACCACGCATCGCGCGGTGCGCAGGAGGATGTGCTCTGCCTCGTAATCCGACGGCGGCCGGCGGTAGGTGGCGGAGCGCCGCTGACTGTGGTACCAGGGGCCGATGCACATGGCTTCGCGGACGATGAGCCACCCGGTGCGCGTCCGCCACGTGGTCTCGAGGACGAGGGTGCCGGGGAGATAGCGGCGGCCGGCCGGAACCGACACCCCGTCGGGTGCGAAGCGGAAGCTGCCGGCGGCCCGGTCCAGCATGGCTGCGAAGACGCTTGGGCTGTCCGGCCTCGGGAGGCACATCCACTCCACGCGGCCGCTTGGCGCGATCAGGCAGCTGACCTCGCAGTCAGAGAGGAACGCGTATTCGGCAATTGGCGGAAACGGGCTGACGACGTGGGCCGGCTCCATGAGCATCGGCACCTCGCCGACCGGCATGGAGCCATCCCCGTTCGGCAGGGCGCGCCCAGGGCGCTCTTCCAGATCAGAAGGCTTGATCGCCCGGCCCAGGTTGCGGTCGTCTGGCTTTCTTGCCACAGTTCCCCTTTCAGCGTGAGGATAGGCCGATGGCCAGGCGTATGCGCCCGAAAACCTCGTCTGGGGAGCCGACTCCATCGATGCGCTCGACGCGCACGCCGCTGCCGATGTAGTGGCCGAGCACAGCCTCGGTGAGCTTGTGGTATTCGTGCATCCGTTCGGTGATCGCCGCGCGAGTGTCGTCGGCGCGGCCCTCGACCTGCGCCCGGCGCAGGATCCGATCGACAAGCGTGGCCTCTGGCACGTCCAGCGCCACGATCAGGTCCACCGAGTGTCCCTCGTCCGCGAGCATCGCATCGAGCGCCTGCGCCTGGCGCACAGTGCGGGGAAAGCCGTCCAGCAGCACGCCTTCGCCCGCCTCGGCCTCGGGTAGCCGGCCGCGCACGATGTCGACGATCAGCGCGTCGGGCACCAGGTCGCCCGCCGCCATGATCCGCGCCGCCTCTTTGCCCACCGGGGTGCCTGCGGCGACCTCATGGCGGAGGATGTCGCCGGTGGAAAGATGCTTGAGCCGAAACTCAGTTTCGATCCTCGCCGCCTGCGTGCCTTTGCCGCTCCCGGGCGGGCCGAAGATCACGCCAATCATCTAGATCCGCATCCGGCGGCGCCGGCGCCACCAGGTGTTGGCGTGCTCGGCGAGCAATGCCTCGATCGCCGGGTCGGGGCCTGCGGGCTCACCCTCCTTGCTCAGCTCGAGCCACCTCTTGGTCACCTCGACGTAGACGTCGGCCTCCGTCCAGCCAGGCAGCTTTGCCAGCACGTCGTGCTTCCTGATCGCCTGGGCGATCGGGCGGTACACATTGTCGTACCAGCTCGCCGCCGCGTCCTGCAGCGAAACGTCATGGTTGCGCTCGATCGAGAGGAAATATCTATGGCCAAGAATGTGCGACATGATCTCGTCGTAGCGGCCAAGCCGGCTGCACTCGAGACGGGCCTCGGGCCGGGTTCGATGCAGCTGGGTCGCCTCGAGGAACGCAGCGTACTCAGCGGCCCGCAGCAGCGCCGCCGCATCCGCATCAGACGGGATCGGCGCCCGGGTGCGCACGTTGATCACGCGCGCTCGGATCGTCGGCCGGTCGAGTGTCCGCGCAACGGAAACGCGACGATGCCCATCGATCACGTAGTACTTGTCGTCGACTTTATATACGTCGATGGGGGGAACATCGGTGGCGACCATCGCCTCGTAGACGCTTGCCCAGCGGTCGCGCAGGCGCGGATTGATAGGCAGGAAGTTGGGATCGAAATCAGTCGTCTTCGACTCGGAAGCGACCGAGCCCGCAATCTTGTCCAGCGGGACGTCCTGCACGCCGCCGTAGGACTGACCCTCGAATCCGGCGGCCTTGAGTACGGGCGCGATCGAGTGCAAGCGACGTGCACGGCGGGACAGGATGGAACCGATGGCGCGTCGAAATGCCCGCGCCCGGGCAGCCTCGAAGTCCGACACGGCCCAGATGCGCTCGATCCCCAAGCGACCCGGATGGTAGTGCTTTTCCCGATCCGGCCCTGAATCCCTCTATCTTGTGCTGGCGAGTGCGCCGCACCAGATTCGCGGGGTGGGAGCTGATAGGCGCCGGCGGAGCCGCCTTCATAGGACTGCTGCTTCGCCTCGAACAGTTCACAGAAATTCCGTTTCGCGCGCCGAATCCCGACGAGTGGAACTGGGCGTGGTCTGGACTCAGCCAGCTGCAGGGCATGCCGCCCACGGCCTGGACGCTCTTCTTCCAGGCGTATCCGAAGTGGGTCTGGGAGGCGCCGCCCGCGCCGTACACCGAGCCACTCGTGCACCCGTGGGTCGACGCGCCTCCGGTGTTCAGCTGGCTCATCGGCCTCGCGGCCTGGATCGGAGGTGACCGGACGCTGCTCGACACGATCAACGACCCGCGACCTCGGTTGATCGGAATCGGGCTCAGCATCCTTGCGCTGCTGCTGGCGTACGTGCTTGGCAGGATGGTGTTCGGCCCGGGGCCCTCACTGGTCGGCGTCTGGCTGCTTGCCGTCAGCCCTGTTGCGGTTGTCCTGGGCCGGCTCGTGGCCGCCGAGCAGCTGCTGGCGGTCTTGCTCCTGGCGGCACTGCTCGCCGTCTACCAGCTGCGACGCGACCCCGGCAACCGGCGATGGCTGTGGCTCATGCTCGCGTGCTCGGCGATCGCCCCCGCCGTCAAGGCGCCAGGGCTGGTGGTCGGCGTCTCCGCGACCGTGCTTCTGGCGACCACGCACCAGTACCGGCTGGCGGGTCTTGCGGCTGGGGCGACACTCGCCGCCCAGGTCCTCGTGATCGGCTACGAGGCAACCCTCAACTGGCCGGCGTATGTCGCCGAGGTCGGGATCCGGGGCAAGCAGCTGAGCGGCTTCACCGGCATGCGCTTCATCACCAACACGACCGGCTTCGACAACCAGCAAGCGTTCGACGGCTGGTGGCTGTTGGGCTGGCTTGGCGTGGCCGAGCTGCTCGGCCGGCGCCGTGCGGATTACGACATGGTCGCCGTGCCCGCGGTCGTCTACCTCGTGATCCTGCTCGGCACGGCGGCCGAGTACAGCTCAGGCTACGGCTGGTACCGCCTCACGGTCATCCCGCTCGTCTATCTCGCCGCCGGGCGGTTCCTGTGGCTGGCGGCGGTCGAGGTGTC
>DATEGL010000285.1:0-8941 GCA_035280145.1 Candidatus Dormiibacterota bacterium
TGGCTGTGTGCGACCTCACTGACGGCGTCGATGTCGACGATGCGCAGGAGCGGATTGGTGGGCGACTCCAGCCACACCATTCGGGTCCTGGGCTTCATCGATTGCTCGACGGCATCGACGTCTGTCGCGTCGACGGCGCTGAACTCCAACCCGTAGCGTTTCAACACCTTGTCGAACAGGCGGAACGTGCCGCCGTAGACGTCTTCCATGTACACGATGTGGTCGCCGGGGTTGAGCAGGAGCATGAGGGTCGTCTCAGCCCCGAGCCCCGACGAGAACGCGAGGCAGTGCCTGGCGTCCTCGAGCGCGGCCAGGTTTTCCTCGAGCGCGTTGCGCGTCGGGTTGCCCGTGCGCGAATACTCGAAACCGTGATGCTTGCCGACTCCCTGCTGGGCGAACGTGGTCGCCATGTGAATTGGCTGAACCACGGCCCCGGTGGCGGGGTCGGGTCCCTGGCCGATGTGCAGAGCGCGGGTCGAGAATCCCCAGTCGCGGTGGTCGGACAACTCAGCCCTGGCCGCGGTGGGCGACGAACTCGAGCAGGTCCGCCCTCGTGATCACGGCGACCGGCGCCTCGTCCTCGATGACGAGCACAGCCTGCTCGCCGCGCAGCAGCGGTTCGAACGCGTCGTCGAGGGACGAATCCACCGCCACCTGGCTCAGCGGCGCGTCCATCGCGCCGGACACCGCCGTGGTGACGATGGCAGGGTCGCGGTAGACGCGGTCCAGCAGCGTGCGCTCCTGCAGGGTCCCGACCACGCCTCGGCCGTTCGACTCCTCGACGACGGGCAGCTGCGAGATCCCGTAACGCTGCATCAGGTCGATCGCCTCCCCCACCGACTTCTTCGCCTCGACCGTGACCAGCTGCGGCAAGCCTTTGGGATGCGTCGCCAGGACCTCGCGAATCCTCACGGCGCCCAGCCGCGCCAGGTATCCGTTCTGACGCATCCACTCGTCGTTGAAGAACTTGCTCAGGTAGTTGCGCCCGGTGTCGGGAAAAAGCACGACGATGACGTCATTCGGCCCTCGGTCCGCCGCGACCGTCAGCGCCGCATGCAGCGCCAGCCCCGATGAACCGCCGACGAGAATGCCTTCCTCGCGCGCAAGCCTTCTCGCCGCGACGAAAGACTCCTTGTCGGTCACTTGCACGATCTGATCGACGATCTTGATGTTCATCGTGCCGGGCATGAAGTCTTCGCCGACGCCCTCCACCTTGTACGGTGCGATGTGACCCGAGTACAGCGAGCCCTCGGGATCGGCGCCGACGATGTGCACGCTCGGCTTCTGCTCCTTCAGGTACTTCGCCACGCCGCTGATCGTCCCGCCGGTGCCCATGCCGGCCACGAAGACGTCGACCCGGCCGTCCGTCTGCTCCCAGATCTCTGGCCCAGTCGTGCGGTAATGCGCCTCTGGGTTGCGCGGGTTGAAGTACTGGTTTGGCTGAAACGCGCCCGGGATCTCGCGCGCGAGCCGGTCGGCGACGGAGTAATACGACTGAGGCGACTCGCGCTCGACGTTGGTCGGACACACGACCACGTCGGCACCATAAGCCTTGAGCAGACTGATCTTCTCGGCCGACATCTTGTCGGGCATGACGAAGACCATCTTGTAGCCCTTGATCGCGGCCACCATCGCCAGGCCGTGCCCCGTGTTTCCGGAGGTCGGCTCGATGATCGTCCCGCCCGGCCGCAGCTGTCCTGTCCGCTCGGCTTCTTCGATCATGATCAGGCCGATCCGGTCTTTGACGCTGCCGCCCGGGTTCAGCTGTTCGAGCTTGGCCAGGATCGTTGGCCGTAGACCCGCAGTGACCTTGTGGAGACGCACCATCGGGGTGTGCCCAACCAGCTCGAGGATGGTATCGGAGAACTTCAATCTTTGTGGGGCGCCCTGCGCGCGCCCGGCGGCACCCTGACCCGGGATTCTATCCCCCTGTCCTCGCGGTGCTCGGCGCCAAACCAGCGGTAAAAGATCACCCCAGCCGCGATCCCCATCGTGACCTTGCCGAAGATCATCAGCACCGCGCCGGCGAGCGTCTGGTCGATGAGCGGCGTCAGCCCCTCGACCAGGCGCGGGGTGTGCGCGTAGAACTCGTAAAACGGCACGCGCGAGAACATCAGCGCCAGGGCGACGCCGTCCTGGGGCAGGGTCGCCACCAGGATGTAGAGGAGCTTGACGCCCGGCGACATCTGCCAGCGCGCCTGGGCCGCGGTCGCGGCGACAAGGGGCCAGAAGAGTGCCGCGCCGGCGGCGATGAACGTCAGGTGCTCGACCACGTGGAGCTCCTCGTTGGAGAGGGTCGCGTCATAGAGCGGCGGCAGATGCCAGCCGATCATCACCAGGGCGGCGATGACCTGCGCCGGAACCGGTTCGGTAAGCGCTCGCACACCTGGAACCTTGACGAGGCACGCGACCATGGCTGCCGACAGCCCGAGCAGCATCAACGGTGGAGCCACGAAGCCGAGCAGCACGTGCTGAAGCATGTGGATGCTGTCCAGGTACCGGTCGCTGATCGTGTCGATCGGCGTCTCCAGCGCGGTCCACAGGGTGACGATGCCGGCGAGAGAGAAGACGGTGTGCTGCCGCCGTGCGTCCGCGGCGCCGCGAGCAAGCCAGGCATGTCCGACGAAAAGACCGACGAGGCCCGCGTAGACGGTCCAGTCGAACGGCCAGGTGATCACCTCAACGGCGTGCGGTCAGCAGCACTCCAAGCCAGATGTACCAGAACGGGGCGCGTCGCTCACGCCCGGCAACTCGCGTCAGGTTGTGTTCTGCGTCCGCGACCTCAGGCTTGCCGCCCGATCCAGGCCGCCCTGCTCTACGTGCAGGCTCCTGCGAGCTGCGCGCCGAGGCTGCTCATCCAGTACCACGCGTTGTTGGTGAAAAGGACAACACCGTTGGCGACCGAGAACCACAATCCGTGGCTGTCAGCCAACGGCCCCGCCTGCGGGAAGATCGCGTATGGCCCATAGAAGGTTGCGGCTATAGCTGCCGCATGGCCCGGGGCGGTCGCGATGTACAGAGCCGCGCCGCCGGAGTAGTTTGCCCGGACGACAGGGTTGCCTTTTCCGTCGAACCCGATCACGTTGCTCTGGCCGCCTTGCAGTGTGAAGAAATCAGACGTGCTCCCGGTTGCCGTGTCGAGCTTCAAGATCGTGTTCGTGGCTCCTGATGGGACTGAGGAAGTGATCGTGCC
The DNA here is from genome assembly GCA_035280145.1 of Candidatus Dormiibacterota bacterium. Taxonomy (GTDB): domain Bacteria; phylum Chloroflexota; class Dormibacteria; order Dormibacterales; family Dormibacteraceae; genus 40CM-4-65-16. The sequence continues at coordinate 3,194 of DATEGL010000285.1, forward strand.
GTATGCGGCACCGTGGGACTCCGCCTGCCAGAAGCCGCCCGTGGTCACCTGCTTCTCCGTGCCGGAGAAGGGCAGAAACCACAAGCCCGGCTGATTGAGCGGTTCGGCGTAGACGCCGTTGTTCTCGACGGCGATCACCACGTATCCCTTGCCGGCCCCCAGCACGATCTGCGCCCCGCCGGAAACGCTCTGGACGTACACGTTGCCGTTGAGCGGGTACGCGTAATGCGCGCCGTCGGGCGAGACCAGTGTGAATGGCACAGGCAGCCACTTCGAGTAGGGCGCGGGGTCATAGCTCCACCCGTAAAAACCGGGATATCCCATCCCTGGCGGCGGCGCTGTGGGGCTCGGCGATGGAACTGTGACCGCGCTTCGAGGATCGGCGACAAAGGTCCCGCCTGGAAACTCGATGAACCCACCTGAGCCGGACCCGCCCGAGTACACCGGCAGCCGGCACGAAAGGGTCAGGCCAGGGCCCTGGTTTCCGGAGCCGGGGTAGGCCATGGGTGGGTAGCTTCCAGAGTCCGGACCGACATACGCGGGGAAGCCCGAGTTCGCGGGATTGTATGGCGGGTTATTGGACGAGCCGGGGTTGTAGGGCGGGTTGTTTGAGGACACTGGCGTGGATGGGGAGCTCGCGCCCGGATTGACCGGGCTCACGGCAGTCGGCGTCGAGGTCGGACTTGGGCTGCCCAGGACAGCGACTGGTTTTGGTGTTGTCGTGCAGCGCGCCGTCTTCACGCCGAGCGAATGAGCGGGAGAGCAGCCGACTGAGGTCGTGGTCAGCACCACCGCGGCCACCACCCCAAGGGTCAGCACGGTGACCAGGCCGATGGCGATGTAGCTGCGGTCCCGCAGCAGGTAAAGGAGCGTGCCGATCAGACCCCGTTGCATGTCCAGTTAATCGATTGAACAGCCAACAAGTTACGTTTCGCCGACATCTGCTAATCGATTGAGAGGCCGCCAGCTTACCTCGTGCCAACCTCGAATTCAGCAAGCAGGGCCTGATTCGCCGGGTCGAAGCGATCCAGCTCGACTGCCTTGAGCGCCGCCTCCCGGCCTTCGGTCCGGAAGCCAAGGTTGCGGTCGGCAAGACCCAGGTTTCGGTAGACCAGCGGATTGAACGTGCCTAGGCTGGCAGCGTCCCGGTAGCCGGTGCGGGCGGCGGACCACTCCCCGAGCTCGAACGCCGTGTTGCCGACCTCGACCGCGTAGACACTCTCCTGCGGCTCCAGCCGGCGCGCATCTGCCGCGAGGATTTGAGCCTCGCGATGACGGCCCGCGTAGTCCGCGTCCACGGCCTCTCGCAAGCGGACGTCGGCCAGGTACGGCACTATCGCTCCCCACATCGCAACGGCGAGGCCTGCGGCCACCACGCCGCCGAGTCCGACGAACGCGCGACCGCGGTCGATGTCGATGCTGCGACTGCGCGCCGCATCGCACGACACCATCGCCGCGGCGGAGAAGATCCAGAATGGAAACGCCGACGCCAGCGACGTGAAGTTGAGTTGGATCACCGTCTCGTATGCGATCCAGCCGGCGGCAAACAGCAAAGCCTGGTCCATCCGTCGAGCCCGCCAGAAGGTGACAATGAACGCGGCCAGCAGGTACAGATGCGCCGCCAGTCCGACGATACCCTGCGTGGCGGCGACCTGCAGCACCTCGAGGTGCGCCTTATCGATCTGCTGGCGGATCCCCTCCTTCGTGACACCCCAGTCGCCGGTCTGAAATCGAGGAAACACGAGGCCGACGTTGTCTGGTCCGTATCCCAGAAGCGGCCGGCTTGCGATCAGGCGGAGCGAATCAGTCCAGATCCCGAACCTCGACCCCACTGCCGTGCTTGGGTTGACCAGGGTCGCGACGCGTCCGGCAAACCTCGAGCCGAGCGGACCTGATACGGCAACGACATAACCGATCGCGAGCGTCACCATCAGCGCCGCGAGCAGCGGGACCACGACGCCGATCAACTTTCGCCGCTCGGGCCGCGTGACAAGGATGAAAACGGCCGCAATTCCCGTTGCGAACCATGAGCTCCGGCTGAAGCTGAGGAGCAGCGCGAGGCCGGCCACCACGAGCACGTTCAACAGGAGGACTCGAGTGGTCATCGACCTGGCGGCCAGCAACTCGCCGAAACCCAGTGCGATCACCAACGCCAGGAACGAGCCGAGCACGTTAGGGTTGCCCAGGCTGCCGAAAGCGGGCGTGATCAACCCGAGCGCCACCGAATCGTGGATCGACTGGATGATCGCCACCACCCCTACCGTGTACCCGCTGGCGAGGAGGACTCGGACCAGCACGTGGGCTTCGGACCGGTCGGTGATGGACTGGACGGAAAGCCAGAACAGCGCGATGAATGTCGCGAGCGTCAAAAGGCCGTCGTACCGCGAGTAGGTGCCGAACAGGGCGATGTTCTGGTTTTCGGCAAAGACCGACGACAGGGCGGCCGAGGCCAGGAAGACCAGCAGCGGAATGTCGACTGGCGTGCGCTTGATGAAAACGGTTCGAGTCGAAACGACGCGGGCCAGAAACAGGATCGCGAGGACCGCCACGAGCAAGCGCGCCAGTAGCAGCTTCGGTAGGACGAACTGGTCGTACGTGAAGGGCGAGTAGGCGAGCGGCAGCAGAAAGAGGCCGGCCCGCAGCGTCGCCGTCTGGGCGAGGGCCAGTCGCTCGGCGCTCAGCCTCCTCGGGTCGTGGGTTGGGCCAGGATCCACAGGCTCGTCATTGTGTACATGACCATCAGAACCAGCATCGGGTACTGGCTGAGCAGTGCCTGCTGGGCGTTGCGGAAGACCTGACCCGCGCGAAGGTGGGACAGGAACACGGCGATCACGTGGCCCACGACTATCAGCACGATCTGCGCGTACCACACGGTCGCCGCCTGGGCCAGCGCAAAACTGGGTTTGTAGCTCTCCACGGCCGGCCACAGGTGCCAGCCCTTCTGCAGCGGGTCGCTGAGCAGCGGGATGATGGACTGCGACTGCACCGTGATGTAGCCGTAGTTGTGCGCCGCGTTGTAGACCAGCGCGATCGGCACGAGTGTGAGCGCAAACGCAGTCACAGTCGCCCGGGCATTCACACGTTGCCGCCCGAGATAGATCACCGCCTCCATGAACGCGATGAAAACGAGCAGGAACGCGATCGTCAACGCCACGAGACCGAGCGTGCGGATGAAGACGTAGCCGAACTGCCCCATAGGCACCCAGATCGGCTCCAGTGCGATGTTGAAGTCCTGCCACGCCGGCGTGTAGCTGAGGCCGTCGAAGGCGAGCGTGCTGAGCATCAGGATCACGAACACCACGCGATCCCACCCGTCCTGGATCGGCTTCAGCAGGCCGAAGCCCCATGGACGCAGGTAGACGGCGGTGAGGGTCCCACTCTTGTCGCGCTCGGCCTCAATCGGTCCGAACCGGCCGACGATGCCGAAAAGGACGGTCAAGCCCTCGCAGTGCTCGAGCCAATCGTCGCGCCCGAAGAGCAAGATGCCTGCGAGCGTGATCGCGCTGTACACGACGGTCGCGATGGCAACCATCCGCGGCTGTGATGCCATGCCGCTGGTGAGCTCGAGGCACGCAAACGCGAAGTAGGCGAGCGCAGCGGGCCACACGCCGACGTTCGGTAACTTCCACACTGGCTCGACCGGCAGGATCCGCACCACTGCGTCGTAGATCGCGGCCCACGGATTGAGCAGATACCAGAGGTTTCCGACCAGGCCCGAGACGATCACCGTGACCGCCCAGAAGAAGATCCAGACGAAATACTCGGCCGGGTTGTAGAAGGCCGTCGTGGAGCCGAAGAACCCCGCGATCACGACGATCAACAGGCTCAGCACGCCGATCGTCCCGCCGACTGCGCGGGGCAACACAGACCGCGCCAGCGGAAGCAGCCACGGCACCGCGCGGCGCGGGTAAGCGATGGTGGTCCTGTCCTTGACCGGCTCGCCAGCGAACAGCACCACGAGCACGAACGAGATCAGGACGACGCCCCCCGCCGCGAACAGGTACAGCGACAGCGAGATGGGCAGGTCGTAGCGCTGCCCAAACCCATGCAGCAACAGACCGAGGAGTCGCATCACGACACCACGAGATCGCCGAGGTGGGTGCTCGTCGACTCCCACTCGATCTCGAACGCGCCGGTCTTATCGGCCTTGAACGTGTGACTCACCGTCGTACCGGGCTTCGTGTCGAAGTGGATGTCGTAACCGTGCACGTGGACTTCACCCTCGGTGTCGCTCGTGACGTTCATCGTCACGTTGTCGTCCTGGTGCGCACTTGGATTGTCCGGCTGCATCTTGCTGCCACCCGTCACGGTCAGGTCGATCGTCACGTTCTGACCACCATGGCTGCGGGTTGAATCGACCAAGACGCCGCCGCCGATGACGAAAAGAACAAGCACTGCAATCACGATGTACGTCCGATTTCGGCTCATGCCGACCGAGCGTCGCGCCAGTCCTTCCAATCGGCGCGAAGCCGCCGCGCCATTCGAGTCGCTGCATCGCGCAGCCACCCCTGCTTCCGCCGGGCGAGGTCGATGGCGACGGCCCGACCGGCTCCTCGCGTCCCGAGATGGATGTTGCCGGTCTCCCATCCCATCGCCTTCAACAGGCGCCCTTCGTCGCGGCGCTTCGGCAGCTCGTCGAGCAGCACCCGGCTGCAGTCCGGCGAGAGGCGACGAATCAGCCACCCCTCGGTGACCTCCACCATCGGGTCGGGACATCTCACGGCCTGCCGGATCAGCTCGAGGTAGTGAACGCGGCCGCTCGCGTGCGCGGAGTGCGCCCATTCCCATGCGGACGGCGCGAGAGCCTTCGCCTCGTGGGCGACCATCGCGCCGCTCCAGTCGGCGACGGCGACGAGCCGGACCAGGCCCAGGCTGCCCAGACCTGCCCTGCGCCTCGCAAAGCGAACGCTGTTGGCGCCGTCCGGCAAACGTTTCAGCAGCAGCTCGTGCATCGGAGGCGGAAGAGGTCCGCGCGCAGTCGGCAGCGCGGAGACGCGAGACCAGAACGTCACTGGGTCGCGAAGCCGGCCGGTCGCGAGCTTGCGCAACCAGCGATCGTTCTCGGAAAGGACCATCGGCCTGCCGCCGGCTTTCAAGCAGGCCGAGTAGCCGCCGAGGATGGCGGCGCACGCCTCCTTCAGATTGATGGTCAGGTGTCCTTCTGCGGCGGCGAGCCCCGCGCTCGTCGCGAGACGAACCAGGTCTAGCGTGAAAGGCAGATTCGCAGCCTCGTCGAAGTCGTTGACCCCCCACACGAGTCGGCCCTCGATGTCGCGCCACGTGCCGAAGTTCTCGACGTGCAGGTCGCCGACCGCCAGCACCCGCGGCGCGTCGGAAAGCTCAGGCAGCTCCTCCTGCCAGAGCTCGGCCCACCTATAGAAAGTCGCGCGCAGGAAGCTGAACGTGTCGGCGGCCATCTCCTGGTGCTTGAAGTCGAGGTCGTCGCGGCGCAGGTGAACGCGCTCTCCGAGCCAGCGCTCGAAGCTTCGCGTCGCCTCAGTTATCTCCTTGGCCACTGCACGCAACCGTAATTGTCGGGGGCGCGCGCGCGTGACTAAAGGCTGCTCTTAGCCTGCCGTTAACCAATCGCGGGAGCCGAGCATCGCCAGCGCGACCGAACCGAGCAGCTCCGCGCGTTCGACGAACACCGCGGCCCGAACGTCGACGCTTTCGGCGGCGGCCTGGACAGCGTGCCGGCGGATGGATTCGCGCAGCGGTCCGATCAGCAAATCGCCCGCGCGACTCATC
>DATEGL010000286.1:0-2507 GCA_035280145.1 Candidatus Dormiibacterota bacterium
CGCCCGGTGGACCGCTGAGCAGGAGGTGATGGCCCCCGGCCGCCGCCACCTCGAGCGCGCGCTTGGCCTCCTCCTGGCCGTGCACCTCACTGAGGTCGTGCTCGATGCCTCCCGCAGGTTGGTAGAAGTCGTGCGATGGCGGCGTCGAGTCGAGCAGCTCAGCTCCGGTCAGGTGATTGACCACCGCGCTGAGCGATGAGCAGGGAATGACGTCCAAGCCTTCGACCAGGGCCGCCTCAGGCGCGTCCTCGGCGGCCACGAATAGGCGCTCATAGCCGAGTCGATGGAGTCCACGTGCGGCCACCAGCACGCCGTCGACGTGACGCACGGTCCCGCCGAGAGCAAGCTCGCCGAGGAACGCGCTTTTCGGCGGCGGCGCTGCGTGCGCGCGGGCAAGCGCGATTGCGACCGCGATCGGCAGGTCGAGGCCTGAGCCCTCTTTGCGGAGCTCGGCGGGCGCGAGGTTGACGGTGAGCTTCGTGGTGGGGAATTCGAGGTCGCTGTTGCGGATCGCCGAGCGCACGCGTTCACGCGCTTCTTTGACGATGGTCGTCGCGAGGCCGACAATCGAAAACGAATGGTCGTTGCCGCGGCCGATGTCTGCCTCGACGTGCACGGCGCGCACGTCCAGGCCCATGAGCACGCACGAATCGACGCTTCCGAGCACGGCTCGAAGTTAGTTGTGGACAGGCGTGAAGTCAGCCCTGCCTGTTAAGCGCCGAAGAAGCCGGCCACCGCGTCGTGGAACGCCTGCGGCTGCTCGACGAAAGTCATGTGGCCGGCGTCGCCGATTATGACCTCCCGCGAATCGCGCAAGCCGGCGTGTATCTCGTCGGCGCAGACGGGACCGCAGATGAAGTCATCGTCGCCAGTGATGACCAGCGCCGGGCAGGTGATTGCCGGCAAACGATCGCGGAGGTCGAATGTGTCGAAGATCTCGTCGTTGAAGAGCTTCAGCGCGTCAGCGTTGACGAGCTCGGACTTCAGCGAGTCGAGGTAACCGGCCTCCACGGGGCCGTAGTGTGCGAAGTAGAGAGGCAGCTCGCGATAAACGAGCGCACTGAGCTCTTCATCGGAAGAGAAATGGCCGGCCTGTTCCTCCTCGAGGGCGGCCATCGCATCGGCCGCCCAGGGCTGGTTGCTGCGTTTGTCCATGCCCCGCCGCATCGCCGCCTCTTGTTCCCTGGCAAAGCGAGCCAGCGTCGACGCCAGGACGACGCGCTCCACCCGATCTGGATATCCGGCCGCGTACGCCTGCGCGACCACGCCGCCGTGCGAGTGTCCCAGAAGCAGCATCCGCTCGACGCCGAGATGTGCACGCAGCTCCTCGAGGTCGGCCACGTAGTCGTCTATGCCGTAGTCGCGTCTGTCGGCGGGCCGGCCTGAGCCGCCGGTGCCCCGCGGGTTGAGCATGATCAATGTGAACTGCTCCCACAACCCCGCGAGGTCGCCGAAGTAGTCGGCCGAGAATCCCGGCCCTCCTGGGTGGCAGACCAGCACCGGTCCGTGGCCGAGCTTGCGGTACGTCAGCTTCCGACCGGCGGCGGTGGTGAAGCTCAAACCAGCCGCGGTTCGGGACGCCAGCGGCCATCCTCTTCGAGGTAGCCGGCCGGCGTGTCCGGCTCGTGACTCAACACGAGCAGCCAGCGATGCCTCTCGGCTTCATCGAGGAGCTGCGCCTTTTGCTCGAAGACGCGCAGCGGCTCGATGTCCGCGGCCATGTTCCACGGCACGCGCAGATGTGGCGTCTGGCATACGAGGTCGCCTGTGACCGCGCACGCCAGCTCGCCCGAGCGAAGGATCAGGACCTGGCTGCCCGGCGTGTGCCCGCCCACGTGCCTGATCTGCACTCCGGGCAGCACCTCGGCGTCGCCGTCGAGAAACTCCACCAGGTCGTTGCCGTCGGCCAGGGGCGTGAAGTCTTCGGTGATGTAGCTGGGCTTGCTGCGAACGTCCGGAGCGAGGGCGAAGTCCCACTCGCTGCGCTGGACGAAGTGGCGGGCGTTCTTGAACGTTAGCTCGACCTCGCCCTGCTCGTTGCGGCGCGTCAGGCCGCCGGCGTGGTCCCAATGAAGATGCGTGGTCACGACGACATCGACCTCGTCGGGCATGATGCCGAGCCGCCGCAGCGCGTGAAGCATGCCCTCCGGCTCGCGCAGCGCGACCTGGCGCGCGCGCTTCTCGCTCAGCTTGTTGCCGATCCCCGTCTCGCAAACGATGACGCGGCCGTTGTGTCGCGCGACCACGCAGACACAGGCGCAGTCGATCATGTTGTTGGCGTCGGGCGGCTTCTGCCTCTCCCACAGGATCCTGGGCACGACGCCGAACATCAGGCCCCCGTCCGCCTTCCAGTGGTCGGTGACGAGAAGGTGGAGCTCGAGATCGCCCAGCTGCACTGCGCCTTATATGCTCCACGAAATGGCGACCGCAGCGATAAGGACCGCGAGCCTGACCAAGGACTACGGCTCGGGACGCGGCCTCTTCGACCTCGACCTCCAGGTCTCGGC